>NZ_PINZ01000019.1:0-61359 GCF_002810305.1 Halomonas sp. 141 | reverse complement strand
TTGCACGGGGCGAATGATCAAAAAGTGCTCGCTGGCGGTGATAGGGAAAGTGTCGGCGCCGGCTTCACGGATTCAGGTATAGGCCCGTACCACCAAACGACCAAGCGCTCTGCCTCGTTTTTTAGGGTGCCATCATGGAAGCTAAAGGTTCTGGATTGTTTAAGAGAAACGGTCACAAAGGCGCACTCTATGTAAACTCAACATAGAGATTGTCGCAGCAATTATTGTTTAGTCGCAACAATTGTTGGAAATGACACTGCTTGCGGCCTATCAGGACCGAGCGCCGGAGTTGGTGCGGCACGCGCAACGTCAGAAGCGACACCGCCGGCTGATATTCCCGTTCTATAGCCTGCAGCGGGGCTGGCAACGGCTGTTTGCTCAAGGCCGAAGTGTTTTCTATCCCCTCTGGAGAAGAGCGCCAGACGCCGAGGCACGAATACCAGACTTGTTCACCTCCTCAGGAGGACTATGCCGATGACACGCCGGAAAATGGGGAGACCCTAGACCTTAGGCCTCTTGACCTCTGTGCTGCCCCAAGGTTTTAGACTTTTAATCTATCGTGACGATAGCGTCCTGCCTGACAGAGGCAGGCAAAGCCAATCAGCCATTGAGGAGCACACTGATGTCCAACGTTTGCCAAAGTGTCACCCAGAGCCTTCTACCCGCCATGCGCAGGCCGTACTGGGTAGGTGCCATGATGCTCGCAGGGGCGCTGATCGCGCCGCTCAGCCATGCGCATCATCACTCATCAGACAGCGACGCCCATGGGCAGGCCGCATCACCTTCAGAGAATCCGGCCGTCGCCGCTTTTCAGGCGGCCAATGACCGTATGCATGAAGATATGAACATGGCCTTCAGCGGAGATCCCGACGTGGACTTTGCCAAGGGCATGATTCCGCACCATGAAGGCGCCATTGCGATGGCCGAGATCGTGCTCGAATATGGCGATGACCCAGAGATTCGCCAGCTCGCCGAGGAGATTATCGCGGCTCAAGAGAGTGAAATTGCGTTTCTGCGCGAGTGGCTCGAGCGTCAGGAACATTAACGTCACCTTGCCCGCATAATCCGCTACGCACCGGCCGCAACAGTGATATTCTGCCCGCCTCTTCAGGGTCGCATCAAAGGAGCGCCGCGTGTCGGGGGTAATTTACGGGTTGGATTTGGCGGGGGTGATCGTGTTTGCCCTGTCGGGAGTCATTTTGGCCTGCCGTTCGCGGATGGACCCGTTTGGCATGCTGGTGCTGGCGGCGGTGACCGGGATTGGCGGCGGCACCTTGAGGGATCTGGTGCTGGGTGTCCGGCCGGTGTTCTGGGTCACCGACCCCACGTATCTGTGGGTCATCCTCGCCACGGTGGGCGTGTCGTTGGTGGGATTTCACTATATCCATCGTCTGTCTCGGGGGTTTTTACCCATCGCGGATGCCTTCGGCCTGGCGCTGTTTACCGTGATCGGTACCCACAAGGCGCTGCTGCTGGGCACGTCGGGGGTGGTGGCGGTACTCATGGGCATGATGACCGGCGTGGCGGGAGGCATGATTCGTGACGTGTTGGCCCAGCGGGTGCCCATGGTGCTGCGCGAAGAGATCTATGCCACCGCCGCCATGGCGGGCGGGATCGTCTATGTGGTGCTCCAATCCTTGCAGGCACCGCTGACGCTTGCCATTGCGGCTGCCTTGAGTGTCACCCTGGGGCTGCGCTTGGCGGCGATTCACTGGCACCTGGCGCTGCCGGTGTTTGCCTGGGTGACCGTGCCGCCCAAACACGACGAAGCCGACGACACGACAGAGCCACACACCACCTCGCTCTCGACGCCCCAGAAGGCCAAGGAGCGGGTGCGCATGATTCGCCGCGAGCGTCGTCGTCGCTAAGCGCCTGCCGGTACTTATGGGCGTTGGGTGGCGCGCCATTGATCGAACCAGCGCCGAGGCTGAATGACGCGCAGGGTTGGCTCGCTCTCCACCAGCTCGACGCCGATACCCAGCGCCCCCAGGCGGGCATACAGCGCGCCATTGGCCTGCTGATTGTCCAGGGTGATGTCCGACAGTAGTAACAGGGGGCCACCTGTCAGCGCCAGGTTGGCCAGTCGGATCTGTTCGTCGTCGATGTTCAGTTCAGCGCTGCCCTCGATGGGTTGCACGTCGAGCAGCCGACCCAGCCAGTCGCGCTCTCGGGCGCGGGCTAAAAAAAGCCGCGCCAACAAGCCGGAGTCGCGCATCCCCAAGCGCAGCTGGCTGGTCAGCTGCAGCGGGTCGCCCCACACCAACCGTGCCTGCTGCAGGTCGAGCTGCACCCACCAGCCCGCATCCTGAGTCCCTTCCTCGCTTTGGCGGAACATGTTTTCCAGCCGCACATAGGAGTCGCTGGCGGTGAAGCGGCGAGCATCGAGATCGCCGTCGGTGAGCCTTAGCTGCATTGCGATATCCCCGCGTAGCCGCTGGTCCAGCAGGGCCAGCTCGGTCTCGAAGGCGCGCAGGGTAATCTCCCCTTGTGCCTGGAGCCCTTCCAGCAGCCATTCGCTGCTCAGGCTGGCGTGGCCGGAGAGCAGCTCCACCCCGGCATCGTCAGGAAGAAAACGGTTGTAGCGGGTCATGTCCGGCACTTCGGTGATGGGCAGCACGATGCGGGTCACGAAGTGCTCTGGGGCGGCGGCTTCCAGCACCTCACTGAAGCGGTCTGTCTGCGTGGTCAGCGCCAGGTGGCGGCCTTGAAGATGGGGGCGATCGTCGTCCTGATGGCTCAGGGCAAACTGGGGAATGCCGAGTGAAAGCCGGGCCTGTTCGGGGCTGTCCAGCTGCGCGGTCAGCTCTCCACGCCCTGTGGCGAGATAGTCCAGAAAGGTCACGGCCAGCTCATTGGCGTTGACCCTCAGGCGTGTGGGGGCCTGGAGCTGGTCGTCCTGAAATGCCCCCTGCAAGAAGAGCTGGCCTTCGCCCGAGAGGCTGATGCCATGAGCATCTGGTAAAAAAGCGTTGAGAAAACTGAGCCGTTGAACGCTGCCGTCGACGCTGAACTGCCCGCTGGGCACGCCTGCCCGGCGCTGAAACTGCCCGTCGCGAAGCACGATGATGCTCTCCAGCGGCTCCTCCAGGGCGTGCTCGTCGGCCACCTGCCAGCGCAGCCGTGAGCCACTGATATCCAGCGCCGTGCCGTCCAGCGCGGCCTGGCGTATCGTCAGCTGCAACTGCGCGTTGCTGACCAGGGTGCCGCGCTGATCGCCCCGCTGCCAGCCGGTGGTCAGCTGATTGCCCGCCAGGTGCAGCTCACCCTGCACGGCCTGTGTGTCGAACTCCAGTTGTCCCCGGCTGGTGGCGCTGCCGCGCTGTAGTGTCAACGGGGCGGGAGAGGGCAGCAGGCCTGCCAGGTAGGGTTGCAGTACGCCCAGATCGGGGAGCGTGGCTTCTGCCCAGCTCAGCCGTGCCGTGGCCTGCTGCCTGGCCTGTTCGGGGTCGAGGGGGCTGGTGGCATCCAGGGTCAGCTGCGCGTTGGCCATCAGTTGGCGCGTCTGGTGATACAGCTCGGCATCACGCAGTGCCAGCGTGGCGTGCAGCTGCTCATCTTCGTTCAATTGCGCGTTCAGGGTGCCTCGGCCCTGGGTGGTGAAGTCCAACAGCGCTGCACCCAGCGCTGGGGCCTCGATGGCCAGCTCGGCCTGGTAGGGGCGTGCGTCGCGCAGGGCAAGCCGGGCATCGATACTCCCCTCGCCAGTGAGCCTGATGCCCTGGCCTTCCAGCGCGGTGGACAGGTAGCGGTCCAGCATGTCCAGCCTAGTGACCTGGCCAGAGAGGGCCAGGGTGGCATGGGTAGGGAGCGCCAGCTGGTCCAGGCGCTGGTTGGGAAGCTCGGTGGCCAGGGTCAGTTGGGTATCGGTGGCATAGGGGCGGGTGTCGGAAGGTGTGGCTTCTGCCAGCGTCACCTGTGCCAGACGGGTGGAAAAGCGCAGTTGCTGCTCTTCCACCGCAAGACGTACCTGGCCTTCGCCGGTGGCGGTGTGGCGTGGGGGCGAGGCATCTGCGAGCAGCCAGCGGCGTGCTTCATCGCGGCGCGCCAGGCGCTGCTCATCCAGCGCAAGCTCCAGGACGGGCGCGGTCAGTACCAGCTCGCTGTCGGGCTGTAGTTCGCCTGCCACCAGCGCAAGGTCACCCTGCAGCTCACCGCGGCCCGCCAGGCTGAGCCACGGCAACGCTTCCAGATAGGGCATGAACACGTCCCAGGCATCGGCCTGGGCGGTCAGCGACAGCCGCGCATCCAGGGCGCTCAAGAGCGCTTCTTCGAGGGCCTCCCCCCGTAACGCCTGGGTAGCGGTCTCGGCCAGCGACGCCGTACTGCGCAGGTCGATCTGCTGGATCAAGGTGGTCTGATCACTGAGCCGCACCAGGCTGCCCTGGGTAATGTCCAGCGAGACATGCGGCAAGGCCAGCCGATCCTGACTAAGCTGGGTATCCATGACCTGCAGCTGGCCTTCGGCCTCCAGCGCCAGATCGCCAACCGTCAGGCGGCGAATGCCGTCGGCATTCAGGGCGTGAAGGTAGAGTTCGCCACGCAGCAGGGCCAGTAGCGAGAGCGACAAGGTGGCCCGTTCGGCTTCTACCGAGAGGGGCAGGGCGGCATCGTCCCGGGCCAAGTAGAGGTTTTCGACTTCCCAGCGGCCGGGGTGCAGGCTCTGGGCACTCGACCAGCGCACCTCTACGCCGTCGATGGTGGAGATCTGGCGCGGCAACCACTGGCTATTGAGCAGCCAGTAGCTGCCCGCCAGCCACACTAGAGCAACCAGGATCACGGCCACCAAGGCATAGATCAAGGGGGGACAGCGGCGCGGCGGGGGGGGCGTCTCGTTGGTCATACAAGCATCCTGGCAGATGACTCCTGTTGGCGCGTGTTTTATGGCATTATGCGCGACGTAGGGCAGTTATGGGTTTTCGATTTCAACGCTAGGCAGGCAGCAAAGCCATGTTCAAGGATTTTTACGCGCAGCGCGGAGAGTACGTGGTGATCTCCGCCGAGCAGGCCAGTCGCTTCGCCAAGGGCGTGGCCGGCGATTACAACCCGATTCACAACCCGGACGCACGGCGTTTCTGTGTGCCCGGCGACTTGTTGTTCACGCTGGTACTGGTGAAGTTCGGGCTGTCGCGACAAATGGAATTTCGCTTCACCAATATGGTAGGCGCTGATACACCGCTCAAGTTTAGCGAAGCCGACAACGGCGATATCCATGTCTGCGACGAGAGCGGAAAGTGCTATTTGCAGGTGGTACGCCGAGGGGAAGTCACCCGTGACGAAGCGGCCGTGGAAGCCTTCGCGCGTTGCTACGTGGCCTTCTCGGGCAAGAATTTCCCGCACTATCTGAAGCCCTTGATGGAGCAGCACGGGGTGATGTTCAACCCCAAGCGCCCGCTGGTGATCTACGACAGCATGGGCTTCTGTCTGGACCGGCTGGATGCGCTGTCACCGGATCTCGCCTTGACCCAGTCGTCTCTCGAAGTCCAGGGCAAGCGTGCCGATGCGCTGCTGGAGTTCTCCATTCAGTCCTCTGGCCAGCCCGTGGGCGTGGGTTCCAAGAAGCTGGTGGTCAGCGGCCTGTGCAACTACGACGACAGCGAGATGGCGGCCATCGTGGCTGAGTTCTATCGTCTCAAGGCCGCTTACGAAGCCGCCTGAAGCGCGACGTCAAAGCCCCCACGGCGGTGTGACGCCATGGGGGCGCTGCTCTCAAGTTTCCGGTGGCTGCGTGGCCAGCTGTAGCGCCACGGTGGTAACGCGCTCCCCCAGAATCCCTTCGACGCTCAGCGTCATGCCGTCCAGATGCAGCGTGTCGCCGACTGCCAGCGGCATGTCGAGTTGGCTGCGCAACAGCGTGTCCAGTGTCGTCTCTTCAGGCCCGTTCAAGATGAAACCGTACGAGTGGCGCAGGTCGCCCAGCGTCGTGCTGCCCTTCAGTCGTAAAGGCTGGTCGGATAAGTCGCTGCTGACCTTGTCCGGCGCGTCGGAAAAGACGCAGTCCACGAAAGGGCGCGTTTCCGGGCGCAGCACCACGAACAAGTGGTCGCCGGGGTGAAGTTCGGTGGAGCCGCGCGGCGGAATGACCTCCTTGCCACGGGTGATCATCGCCACCACGGTGGTGTCGGGCAGGGCCATCTGGGAAAGCCGCCGCCCTGCGGCGCGTGGCTGCTCGCTCAAGGTGTATTCGACGATGTCGGCATCCACCTCTTCCAGGGCGGTGATCTCCAGACTGGCGGCGGGTACAGCCGGTGGCTTCTCGGTCAGCCGCAGTTTGCGCGCGACAATCGGCAGGGTGGTGCCCTGAATCGAAGCCGAAATCAGCACCACGAAGAACACCACGTTGAAGATCAGTTCGGCCCCCTCGAGCCCGAACATCAGCGGGAAAATTGCCAGGATGATCGGCACCGAGCCGCGCAAGCCAACCCAGGACACCAGGCTGATCTCACGGGCGTTGAAGCCAAACAGTCTCAGAATCGGCGCCACGGCCAATGGGCGAGCCACCAGAATCAGCACGGCGGCAATCACCAGACCTTCGAACCATACCTCCAGTAGAGAGAGCGGGTTGATCAGCAAACCCAGTACCACGAACATGACGATCTGGCTGAGCCAGGCGAGCCCGTCGTGGAACAGAAACGTACCGCGCTGGAAGGCAATGCGTCGGTTGCCGATGAAGACCCCAGTCAGGAAGATGGCCAGAAAACCGCTGCCACCCAGGTTGGCAGAGACGCCAAACGACAGGAAACCACAGGCAGCGACCAGCACCGGGTAGAGCCCTGACGCTGCCAGGTGGATACGGTTGATCAGTTTCACCGATAGCCAGCCGACGCCCAGGCCCACCAGCGCGCCGACCCCCATCTGCACCACGAACAGCTGCAGCAGCCCGATGCCAGGCTGCATGCCGTTGACCAGCACCTCGAGCAGGCCCACGGTCAGAAAGATCGCCATCGGGTCGTTAGAGGCGCTTTCGATCTCCAGCGTCGACTTCAAGCGCTTGTTGATGTGAATGCCCGCATTACGCAGCAGGGAAAAGACCGCTGCGGCATCCGTGGAACCCACAATGGCACCCAGCAGCATCCCTTCCAGTAACGGCAGGTCAAGAATGTAGGCCGCTGCCGCGCCGGTCAGCATGGCCGTGACCAGTACGCCCACGGTGGCCAGCAGCGACGCAGGCTTCCAGACGGCCTTGATCGACGACGTAGGGGTTTGCAAACCGCCATCGAACAAAATGATGGCCAGCGCCAGCGTGCCTAGCGTATGGGCACCCAGCGGGTTGTCGAAGGCAATGCCGCCAATGCCGCTTTCTCCCGCCAGCATGCCAATGACCAGAAACAGCACCAGTACCGGCAGGCCGATACGGGCAGAGAGCTTGCTTGATAAAATACCCACCAGCAGCAGGATGGCCGCCAGCAGAATGAGCTTGTCCACAGGAAACATGCGTTGTCCTTACAAGGGTCCCAACATGATCGGCAGGCGATGAGTGGAGCGCCTGCAGAGCTGAATATTGCAAAAAGGGAGTGACTGCCTAGGCAGCTTGCAGGGCAGGTGGGGCTCGGCCAGGGGGTAAGCTGTAACGTTGTGCTTGGCAAGCGGGCGTCAGGCCTGCGCTTGCCGTGTTGGAAAGTGACAGGTAGCCGGCCGCCAGAGGAAGTGCCTGAATGGCAAGTGGGTCATCGCCTTGGCCCAGTATGGCGAGCAGCGTCGCGTCATCGGACGCGAGCGCATGCAACTGGTGGCGAATACGCGGCAGCTCGGGCAGATACGCATAGTTGCGCTGCTCACCGTGGCCGACCCACTGGTGCTCGGTCGAGGCGACCCCGCCGGTGACGTGGGGAGGCGCCAGGCCTGATGCGCCCAGACACAGCACGAACAGGCAGCACAGTCCCATCAGCCGAGTCAGGCGGCTGGTGGAAAACGGTGGCGTGCGGTGTACGGAGTGGGTCGGCATGGCATTGTCCTGATAAGAGCGCCTATCATCCTGTCTTTTGCGCCGGAGCGTCAAGCGGGATACCAAAAGCACGGGTGTTATCAACGAAGTAGCTGGGGTATTCTCAAGGCGCTAACGAAAATAACGCAAGACGCTGGTCTTGCCGCTGGGATCCCGAGAGGCTTTGCATGAAACGACTCAAAACGCTGACACTGGCCTGTGCGGCGGCTGCTTTGGCCGTCACTTCCCTGAGCGCCCAGGCGCGGGACTTTCGCTTGGGGCTGATCACGCCCGCCCAGCACCTCTGGTCGACGGAAGCCGAAGCCTTTGCGCAAACCGTGCACGAACGCTCGAACGGCGAGCACAGCATAAGCGTTTTTCCTGCCCAGCAGCTAGGCAATGAAGCGCAAATGGTGCAGCAGCTGCAGACCGGTGCCCTGGACATGGCATTTTTGACTATCGCCGAAATCTCCAACCGGATACCGGATTTTGGTGCACTGTATGCGCCCTATCTGGTGGATGACGTCAACCATGCCGCGCGCCTGCTGCGCTCCGAGGCGGCCGCCGAGCTGCTCGAGCTGATGCCGGAAGGCGTGGGCCTGGTAGGGCTGGGGTATGGCATGGTCGGTATGCGTCAAGTACTCAGCCGCAGCCCCATCGAGAGCGCCGCTGATTTTCGCGGCCAGCGCCTGCGCATCACGCCCTTCGAGCCAATCCGTGATTTCTACACGGCCACCGGCGCCGCGCCTGCGCCCATGCCGCTGCTGGAAGTCTACGATGCCCTGGCCAACGGTCAGGTCGATGCCATCGACATGGATTTCGATTCCATCCTGATCCTGAAATTTCATGAGCAGGCGCAAAACCTGCTGATCTCCAACCATATGATGTTCCCCATGGTCGGCGTGGTATCGGGGCGTGTGTGGCGTGAGCTGTCGGAACAGGATCGCGAGCTGTTCGAAACCGCCATGGCCGAGCATCTCGACAATGTGCTGAGCGGCTTCGAAGCCATGGACGCCGCCCAGGAAGAGGAAATTCGCGCCCTGGATATCAACATCGTGGAAGCGGATGCCGAGTTCTTTGCCGATGCCATCGCCCAGTGGGAGGGCATCTGGGCGCCCAAGGCTCCGATGCTGGAAACCCTGCGGGCGGAAGCTGACCGCTTGCGCGACGAGTAGCGCTGAACCAGAGGCTTTCGATGATCATGCTGCAGCGCCTCTCCCTCAGGCTTGCCCGTTACGAAGAGATGACCGCCGCTGCCTTGGCAGCGGCGGTCACGTGTCTCATCCTCGCCAACATTGCCTTTCGGGCGCTGGGCAATCCGCTTTACTGGGTCAGTGAACTGGCTATCTACGCCATGATCTGGATGACGTTCCTGATTGCCGGGGCGGTCTTGAAGCGCCGCCAGGGCATTGCCGTGACGCTGCTCAGCGATCTGTTGCCCTCCACGGGGCAGCGTGCCATTACCTTGGCGGTGGACGCCATGGTGCTGCTGTTTGCGCTGCTGTTGGCGTGGCTCTGCTGGCGCTGGTATCAACCCTGGGCGTTGGCCCAGGCCGGGTTCGATGTGCGCGCCTTCCAGGGCCAGACCTTCAATTTCATCTACGCCGAAAACACCTCCACGCTGGGCATCAAGAAATTCTGGGCGTGGCTGATCGTGCCCTGGTTTGCGCTGTCGCTCAGCCTGCACGGCGTGGCCAACCTGCTGCAATCCGTTCAGGGGCTGAGGGAACGCACATGACCGTTGTGGTATTTCTGATTCTGCTGCTGGGGGCGGTGCCGATTGCGCTGGTGCTGGCGCTCACGGCCATGTGGTATATCCAGGCATCGGGCAATGCGGTGCTGTTCGATTCGTACCCTCAGCAGCTGTTCAGCGCCATCGAGAGTTACGGACTGCTGGCCATTCCGCTGTTCATGCTGGCGGGCGAGCTGATGAACGAAGGCGGCCTGACCAAACGGCTGATCGCCCTGGCGCGGCTGCTGGTGGGCGGGTTTCGCGGTGGGCTGGCGTATATCAACCTGGTGGCCAACATGATGATGGCGGCGATCATTGGTTCTGCAGCGTCGCAAATCGCCATCATGTCGCGGGCCATGGTGCCCGCCATGGAGCAGGAGGGGTATGACAAGCCCTACAGCGCCGCGATTACCGCCGCCGGTGGTTTGCTATCGCCGATCATTCCGCCCTCGATGCTGTTCGTACTGTTTGGCGTCATGGCGCAGGTGCCGATCGCCGAAATGTTCATTGCCGGACTGCTGCCCGGGCTGCTGTTAGGGGCCAGCTTTTTCGTGGTCATTGCGCTGGTGGGGCTGGTCCAGCAGTACCCCAAGGGGGAGTGGCCCAGCCGCCAGCAGGCGCTTCACGACGCGCTCTGGGGGCTGCCCGCGCTGCTGATTCCGGTGATCATCATTGGCGGCATTCTGCTGGGCATTGCGACGCCCACGGAGTCGGCTGCCCTGGCATCGCTGGCGGCCCTGCTGATGGGGCGCTGGGTGTATGGCGACCTGCGCCTGGCGCAGCTCCCGCAGGTGTTGGCACGTACGGCCATGAATGCAGGGCTGGTGATCATGCTGATTGCCGCCGCCGGGGTATTTGGCTGGGTGGTGGTGTATGAGCGCTTGCCGCAGATGGCCGCCGCGTGGATTGCTGCGCTGACCAGTGATCCTTTCGTGTTCCTGCTGCTGGTGATTGCGGCGCTGCTGCTGGTGGGCATGATCCTCGATGGCATTGCTGCACTGATCCTGGTGGTCCCCATTCTGATGCCCATTGCGCAGAGTCAGTTTGCGATCAGCCCTTACCAGTTTGGCGTGGTGGTGTGCCTGACGCTGGTGATGGGGCTACTGACCCCGCCAGTGGGAGCGGGGCTGTTCATCGCCTCCTCCATGACCGGCGCGCCGCCGCTGAAAATTTTCCGCGCCTTGCTGCCTTTCCTGCTGGCCACGCTGTTCACACTGGTGCTGCTGGCCTGGCTGCCGTGGCTGACCAACGGACTGATTCAGCGCTGAGCGGTTCTATCCCCTTGTCAGCAGGCCTTGAGATGTGCCCTGGTGAACGGATGCCAGGGCCCAGCGCAGGCCGGTCAGGCCGCGCTATGGTCGGTGAGCGGCATGACATCCACTTCCACTTCGAGCTGGTGCTCCCCGCCGCCGTTCATGACTCCTTTGAGCGGGGCCACATCGGCGTAGTCGCGACCCCAGGCCAGCACCGGATGCTGTTCACCGGCCAGGGTGCCGTTGGTGGGGTCCAGGGCTAGCCAGCCCCAGTCGGGGATCCACACGGCCAGCCAGGCGTGGGAGGCATCGGCGCCAATCAGGCGGGGCTGGCCGGGGGGAGGCTGGGTTTCCAGATAGCCGCTGACATAGCGGGCAGGCAGGCCCACTGAACGCAGCGCGCCAATGGCCAGGTGGGCAAAGTCCTGGCAGACGCCCCGGCGGTTGGCCAGTACATCACTCAAGGGGGTGGCCAGGGTGGTGAAACTGGGGTCGTATTCGAAGGTATCGTAGATGGTCTGGTTGAGGGCCATGGCGGCTTCTACCAGCGGGCGGCCAGGCGTGAAACAGGTGCGGGCAAAGTCGGCCAGCTCATCGTTGCGGCGAATGAATGGCGAATCCAGCCGATACAGCTGCATGTCGAAACGGCTGTCCTGGCGCAGTTGCGCTGCCACGTTTTCCCAGCTGGGCGAACTGGCAGGCAGCGGCCCCAGGGGTTGAGTGTTCAAAGGCGTGACGACCGTCACGTCCAGTGTCTGGTGCACCTCTTCCATGGCGAAGTAAAGTACCCGATTGCCAAACACGTCCCGCCGCTCTGCCTGCACGTGAGGCATGGGGCTGATGGTCAGCTCGGAGGCCCCGCACTGCTGGTGCTGCGTCTTGCGAGGCAGCACGCGCGCCTCGCTGTGGCACAGGGTCACGGGCGCGCTGTAGTGGTAGCGCGTGGTGTGCCGCAGGGTGTAATTCATTCGTCGGGCTCCATGCTGACAAGTTGGCGCGGTCGCTCTACATGGCTGAAATGACTGTGGCTGATGGCGTCCGAGAGGGCGCTGAGCGGCGCAATCAGCTCATCCAGCAGCTGTTCCAACGCGGCCTGGGCATCGGGCGTGTCGGCCAGGTGGCTCAGGCGGTCGATGTCGGCCAGGTGCAGGGCGGCATTGGCCTGGATCAGCAGCCGCCGTTCGGCGTTGCGGTAGGGCGACGAGCTGCCGGGTAGGCGGTCCATCTGCCGCTCCAGGCGCTTGAGCATGTAGCCCACCGAGCGAGGGTTGGTCTCGTCGAACAGCAGCAGGTCGAGAATGGCCTCGGGGTGCAGCTCGCTGCGGTAGCGGCGACGATAGGCGGTGAAGTTGTCCGTGGTGGCCAACACGACTTCCCAGAGCGCCAGCCCCGGCGAATGGGGCGCGTTCAGGGTCAGCTTGAGCAGCGATAGCAGCCCCAGCACGCGGTCCAGAAAGCGCCCGATGTCCATGAGCCGCCAGCCGTAGTGATGGGGCATGGTTTCGTTGCACAGCCCAAAGAAAGCGGCAATTTGCGCCGATAATCCTTCACAGGCGCGCCGCGCCGCGCTGGCGCCCAGGCTGGGGCTGAACGTATCCACCCGCTGGCGTAGCTGATGCACCACCCGCCAGGAGTCGTCGCCCAGATGGTCACGCACGCTTCGAGCGTTACGTAGCAAATGAGCAAACAGCGGCTTGAGGGCCTGAGCGTCTTGCTCGTCGAACTGGGCCAGCAGCGCCGTGCGTTTTTGGGCAAAGCCCACCAGCGGGGGTTTGGCGCCTTCGCCGTCGGCGTTTAAGGTGGTGATTTCCAGCGCCAGCAGCAGTTCGTCCAGTAGCTGGTCGGCAATTTCGTCCTGGTCGTACTCCATCAGACGCATCAAGGCTTCGCGTAGCAAACGGGCACGGGCATCCAGCCGTTCGCCGTAGCGACCCAGCCAGAACAGGCTTTCCGCTACCCGGCTGGGCAGGTCGGTGCCATCGCGGGTAGCCACCACGGGACCGCGTGCCTGACGCAGTTGACTGACGTGAGGCTGGGGCGTGTTGGCGGTCACCCAGACATCCTTGACGATGGGGCTGCTGAGCGACGGCGAGCCGGGGGTGCCCACCCAGGCAAGCCCCCCCGGCATGACGTGATAATCGCTGGGCTGTTGGCTGCGGGTCGCGACGCTGCCCGGGGCTCTGGAAACGAAACAGCGCAGGTTCAGGGTGGTGGGCGACAGCCGCTGCATGTGCGGATCGAACAGGGGGGCCGTGGCAGAAGGCGTCTGGGCATTGGCGCTGGGCAGTAGCAGCGCTTCCCCCAGCAGGTGCTGGCAGAGTGCTGGCAGGTAGTCAGCCAGCTCCGGCAGCTCCAGAGCGCCTACGCCCAGCGCATTCGACATCGCCACGCCGCTGGCGCGGGCGGCTTGCAAAAGCCCTGGTACGCCCAGGTGCGAATCACCGCGCAGTTCCAACGGGTCGCAGTAGGCGTCGTCGCAATGGCGCAGCACCACGTCCACCGGCTGCAGGCCGCCCAGGGTACGTAACCAGAGCTGACTGTCGCGCACGACCATGTCCTGGCCTTCTGCCAGGTCGATGTTCAGGTAGTTGGCCAGGTAGGCATGCTCGAAATAGCGCGGGCTGCCCGGCCCTGGGGTCAACAGCACCACGGTCGGGTTGTCGCGGTGCTGGTAGGCCAGTGCGGTCAGCGTGCGGTGGTATTTATCCAGGAAACCCGCCAGGCGCTTCAGCGGCGCGTTGCGGTACATTTCAGGCAGCGCGCGGGCCATGAGAATACGGTTTTCCAGCGTGAAGCCGGTGCCGGAAGGGGCCTGCAAGCGGTCGCCAATGACGCGCCATTGGCCTTCGGCATCCTGGATGACGTCGATGCCGTGAAAGCTGATCGCAGGACGGTCGCTGGGCTGAGAGCCGTGGCAGGGCAGCAGGAAGTGGGGCGAGGCCAGCAGCGCCTGGGTGGGCAGCAGGCCCGCATCGAATAGCGTGCGCGGGCCGTACAGGTCGTCATACAGCGCATTGAATAGCCGCGTACGCTGGGTCAGGCCGATTTCCAGCGCTTGCCACTGCGCCTGGTCGATGACCCAGGGAAGCGGGTCCAGCCGCCAAGCGCGTCCTTGGGTGTCATCGTGCATATTGAAGATGACGCCGTTCTCGGCCAGCAGGCGCTGAAGCTCTTCATGCTGCTGATAGCGGCCTTCGGCACCCAGGCTTTCCAGAGCGCCAAGCAGGCCCTGCCAGCCGGGGCGCAGTTGGCCCTGACGGTCGAGCATCGCATCAAACGTGCCGGGCTGTCCCTTGCCTAGCTGATTCAAGTAGTCCTCGATGAGCCCGGCAGCGCCGAGCTCAAGCAGTGAGGGAGAGACAGGGGCAGTCATGATCCTGAGAGTCCTGAGCGAGTAAGGGGCGGATTATCCTGCAGCTAGCGCCGATAGGAAAGCATTACTACCTCATCGGCGCGGGCTCCAGCGTAGGTCAAGGGTACACGGCAGTTCCTGACTGAGGGCTTCTGGCATGGGCGCCTGGTAGCCATGGCCGTGGCCACTGTCGCTAAAGCGACCCAGGCGTCTGGCTTCGGCTTCGAAGGCATTGACCGGGAACGTCTCGAAACTGCGCCCCGTGGGATGCACGACGTGATAGGTGCAGCCCGCCACCGAACGCTGGTTCCAGGTGTCGATGACATCGAATACCAGCGGAGCGTGAACGGGAATCTGGGGGTGCAGGGCCGACGGCGGCTGCCAGGCCCGGTAGCGCACGCCTGCGACGGCTTCGCCGTTGCGTCCGGTGGGGGAGAGCGGTACCTGGCGGCCATTGCAGGTCACCACGTAGCGGTCGCCGCTCATGCCGTTGACCTTCACTTCCAGGCGTTCCACCGAGGAGTCCACATAGCGGGCGGTACCGCCTGCCGTGGCTTCTTCACCCAGCACGTGCCAGGGCTCGATGGCCTGGCGCAGCTCTATGGAGAGCATGGGAGTATGCAAGCGGCCATGCACCGGGAAGCGGAACTCCCGGAATGGCGCAAACCACTCCAACTCGAAATCGAACCCATGGTGACGCAGATCGTGCAGCACATCGTTCAGGTCTTCCCACAGGTAGTGGGGCAGCATCCAGCGGTCCTGCAGGGCACTGCCCCAGCGTACCGGGCGCGCACGGTAGGGCGTCTTCCAGCAGCGCGCCACCAGGGCGCGAATGAGCAGCGTCTGCATCAGGCCCATACGCGCGTGGGGAGGCATTTCAAAGCCGCGCAGCTCCAGCAGCCCCAACCGGCCGCCGTCGCTGTCCGGTGAGTAGAGCTTGTCGATACAGAACTCGGCGCGGTGGGTGTTGCCGGTCAGGTCGGTGAGCAGGTGGCGCAGCAGTCGGTCCACCAGCCAGGGCTGAACGACCTCGCCTTCGGGCATCTGTTGCAGGGCGATTTCCAGCTCGTAGAGAGCTTCATGGCGGGCTTCATCCACCCGCGGGGCTTGGCTGGTCGGGCCAATGAACAGCCCGGAAAACAGATACGACAGGCTCGGGTGGTGCTGCCAGTAGGTTACCAGACTGGCCAGCAGGTCCGGCCGACGTAGAAACGGGGAGTCCTCCGGTGTCAGGCCGCCCAGCGTGACATGGTTGCCGCCGCCGGTGCCGGTATGGCGGCCATCGACCATGAATTTTTCGGTGCCCAGCCGCGCCTGGCGGGCTTCATCGTAGAGCCGTTCGGTCTGGGCGACCAGCGCTGGCCAGCTGTCGGCCGGCATGATGTTGACCTCGATGACGCCGGGGTCCGGGGTGATCTGGAAACTGGACAGACGCGGGTCCCGGGGCGGCGCGTAGCCTTCGATCATGACTGGGCAAGCCAGCGCCTGGGCGGTTTCCTCGATGCTGCTCAACAGGTCGAGGTAGTGCTCCAGGTGAGTCAGCGGTGGCAGGAAGACATGCAGGCGGCCCTCACGAGGCTCGACGCACAGGCTGGTATGGATCACCTTGTGTTCGCGGTCGTCGGCGGCGCTTGGCTGCTGCTGAACGGCTTCGCCTTCCGGGTGGCTATGGCTGGGATGCAGGCTCTGGCCATGGCGCTCGGCGCTGGTGAAGCGATGCTGTTCGGCATTGCGGCGCGCCACTTCCCCGTGAATGTCGCCCAGCGCAGGTCGCGGTGCAAACAGCGACTGGGGCTGCGGCTGCTCTTCCGGGTCGGCCCAGGGGAGCGCCGACAGCGGCAGACGCAGGCCCATGGGGGAGTCGCCTGGCACCAGGAACAGGTGATCGCGTTTGAGCGGCCAACGGCCGCTTTCCCAGCGATGAGACTGGGAAATCGAGTGACGCAACGGGAGCGCATAGCCCACGACGGCGCCCAGGTCCTGCTCCAGCAGCCGTGCCAGGCGGCGGCGTTCGGCATCGTCTTTCAGGTCGGCATTACGCGGGTCGACGCTGACCGGTAGGGTCTGCTCTTTCCAAAGGTAGTAGTAGGCATCTTCGTAGGCGGGAATCCAGTGGCGCTGCGCCACGCCCAGGCGTTCGCCCAGCGTATGGATGAAGCGCTCTACCATGGCGTTGTCGAGCTTGGCGTGGGGCGCGCCTTCGGTGCTGGCCAGCCACTTGGGGTCGCGCCACAGGGGCGCGCCATCCTTGCGCCAGTAACAGGCCAGCGCCCAGCGAGGCAGCGGTTCGCCAGGGTACCACTTGCCCTGTTGCTGCTGAATGACGCTACCGGCCGCGTAGGCTTCCTGCAGTCGGGTCAGCAGCGCCTCGGCGCGCTCACGCTTGTGCTCGCCCAGCGCTTCGGTGTTCCACTGGGGGCTCTCCATGTCGTCGATGGAAACGAAGGTCGGCTCGCCCCCCATGGTCAGGCGAACATCCTGCTGCTGGAGGACTTCATCCACCTGGTCGCCCAGCGCCAGAATGGCCTGCCACTGCTGATCGCTGTAGGGGCGGGTGACGCGCGGGTCTTCATGGATGCGCTCCACGCGCATCTCGACATCGAACTCCACTTCGCACTTGTCGGAAAAACCGGTAATGGCCGCGGCGCTGCCGGTGGTGGGGGTGGCGGCCAGCGGAATATGCCCTTCACCAGCGAACAGGCCGGAGGTGGGGTCCAGGCCCACCCAGCCTGCGCCCGGCAGGAAGACTTCGGTCCAGGCATGCAGGTCGGTAAAGTCCACCTCGGTACCGCTGGGGCCATCCAGCGCTTTGACGTCCGGGGCCAGCTGAATCAGATAGCCGGATACAAAGCGAGCCGCCAGCCCCAAATGGCGTAGGATCTGTACCAGTAACCAGGCGCTGTCGCGGCAGGAACCACTGGCCAGAGTTAGGGTTTCTTCACAGCTTTGTACGCCGGGCTCCATACGCACCAGATAGCTGATGTCCTGTTGCAGACGCTGGTTGAGCGCCACCAGAAAATCGACGCTGGTGGTGGGCTCCCGAGGTACTTCCTCAAGCCATGCTTTTAGGCGCGGCCCTGCTTCGGTGACTTCCAGATAGGGGCCTAGCTCCTTGAGAAGCTCATCGGAATAATGGAACGGAATTTTTTGCGCGGCATCGTCGAGAAAAAAGTCGAAAGGGTTGATGACCGTCATGGGGGCCACCAGCTCGACGGCAATGGTGAGTTCCTTGCGTGGCTCTGGAAACACGATACGCGCATTAAAGTTGCCAAAGGGGTCTTGCTGCCAATTCAGAAAGTGGTCATCCCCTGAAATATTCAGCGAGTAGGCATCGATATGAGTACGGCAGTGGGGGGCCGGGCGCAGGCGGACGACATGGGGTGACAGTTTGACGGGGCGGTCAAATCGATAGGTTGTGCGGTGATGCAAGGCAACGCGAATGGTCATGAGCCACCCTCAAATAAAAGCGTAAATTCTCGCAGCTACTGATGAACTGCGACGCAACAAGACATTTACCCAAGAGTATCGTTGGAGTTGAACTTTTTTGCAGCTGCAATATGCCCAAGGGCGTTTAAGAAGTGTGGAAAATTGTGATCGCATCGCTTTTAATTAAATCTTGCACCAAATTGGTGCTTTTTTTCGAGAGTTTTTTTGTCAAGGCACAAGTTTGGTTCAGTGAGGGGGTGGGAAGGTATCGCGGCATTACAAAGTGGCCGCGTTTTATCAAACGTGGATGCCATAGCGTTGAAATATCGGGAAAGGTGGTACGAGTATTGCGTGGTTATATAGCTCAATAAATACGTCGATTGCACGCGGCAGGCCTACACTATTGTTCAAGGAAGTTGCCGCTTCCACCCCAGCGCCAGGAGAGCGCCCATGAGCCAAGTCAATTGGAACAACTATGCGTGCCGTGATTTTTACGATGAGTTGCTAGAAGCGCCAGGTAAACCCAGAGCTTCTGCCGATGAGCTTTGTAATATGCTGGCTCGGTTTAGCGCCGAAGAGTTAGCGGAAAGAAAAACCGCTGCGGAAATCGCCATTCGTACCATGGGGATTACGTTTACCGTGTATTCCGAAGGGGCAATGATCGACCGCGCCTGGCCATTCGATATTGTGCCCCGGATCATACCGGCCCATGAGTGGCGCAAGACGGAAGCCGGTTTAAAACAGCGCGTCCAAGCACTCAATCTCTTTATCGACGATCTTTATCACGATCAGAAAGTGGTCAAGGACAAAGTGCTGCCTGCGGAAGTGCTTGCTCAGTCGGCTAATTTTCGCCCGCAGTGTGTGGGCATTAACCCGCCCCATGGTATCTGGGCGCATATTTGTGGCTCTGATTTGGTACGCGGCGGCGATGGCACACTCTACGTGCTGGAGGATAATCTGCGGATTCCTTCCGGGGTCTCCTACATGCTGGAAAACCGCAACGTCACCAAACGGGTGCTACCTGAGCTGTTTGCGTCGGGCAAAATCCTGCCAGTAGACGACTACGTGGCGCAGCTGTATGACATGCTGGCGGCCATGTCTCCCCGTCCCGGCGATGACCCTCAGGTCGTGGTATTGACCCCCGGCATCTACAACTCGGCCTATTTCGAACACGCCTATCTTGCCCAGCAGATGGGGGTCGAGCTGGTGCAGGGTAGCGACATGCTGGTGGACGACGATGACGTGGTCTACATGCGTACGGTGGAGGGGCTGCGACGGGTGGATGTCATTTATCGTCGTGTGGATGACGAGTTTCTGGACCCTGAAGCCTTCAATCCGCATTCGATGCTGGGCGTGCCTGGGCTGATGCGCGCCTGGCGGGCGGGCAAGGTGGCGTTGGCCAATGCGCCAGGGGCAGGCGTGGCAGACGACAAGGTGGTCTACGCCTTCGTGCCCGAGTTGATTCGCTACTATCTGGATCAGGAGCCGCTGCTGCCCAACGTGCCCAGCTACCTGTGCATGTTCGATGACGACCGCAAGTACGTACTGGATCACCTCGACGAGCTGGTGGTGAAGCCTGCCAATGAGTCCGGGGGCTACGGCATGCTGATCGGGCCTCGCTCCACCAGGGAAACCCGCGACGAGTTTGCCCGCCTGATCAAGGAGAACCCGCGCAACTACATGGCCCAGCCTACGCTGGCGCTCTCCACCACGCCCACCCTGGCCAACGGCTTGCCGCAGCCGCGTCATGTGGACCTGCGCCCGTTCATTCTCTCCGGCCCCGAAACCCATGTCACCACGGGTGGTTTGACCCGCGTGGCACTGGTGGAGGGGTCGCTGGTGGTCAACTCGTCCCAGGGGGGCGGCAGCAAGGATACCTGGATCGTCGAGGTCGATGAGAACGCGGCTGATGCCGCCGAGCAGGAAGGAGTCTAACGCCATGCTGTCACGCGTAGCTGAAAACCTGTACTGGATGGCGCGCTACATCGAGCGGGCCGAAGACACCGCGCGGCTGCTGAGCGTCAATAGCCACCTGATGCTCGACCTGCCGCGCCACCTGCCGTTGGGCTGGGCGCCACTGATCGAAATGACCGGTACTCTGGATGCGTTTAACGAGCGCCATTCCAGCTTTGACGAGCGTAGCGTAGTGCATTTTTTGTGTGCCGATGCGCAGAATGGCAGTTCGATTCTTTCGGCGCTGGCCAGTGCTCGGGAAAACCTGCGCACTACCCGAGACGTGGTGCCCAGGGAGATCTGGGAGGAGGTCAACCAGCTCTATTTGAGCGTGGCCGACCATGCGGAAAACGGTGTCAGCCCGCGCCGTCGCGATGCCTTCCTGAAGAACGTGATTCGCGGCTGCCAGACGCTGACTGGCCTGATCGAAGGCACCTTGAGCCATGGGCCGGCCCGTACCTTCATCCAGTTGGGCAGACATCTGGAGCGGGCCGACATGACCACGCGTATTGTGGACGTACGTTCCGCGAGCCTGCTGCCCCAGAACCCCGAAGAGCTATTGCCGTTCGAAAACCTTCAGTGGATGAGCGTGCTCAAGTCGCTGACGGCCTATCAAATGTACCGTCAGGAAGTGCGGCTGAGAGTGCGGGGCCCCGATGTGCTGCGCTATCTGCTGCAGGACCCGAACCTGCCGCGCTCGATTGCCTGTAGCCTGGAAACGCTGGGCCATGAGCTACAGCTACTGCCCAGGCAGGACCGGGTGGCCGCCACGGTGTCGCTGGTGCGTGCCGATGTGGTCGATGCCGATATCCAGGCGTTGGCTCACTCCCCCAGCAAGTTGCATGCGTTCGTGGATGAGCTACAGATTGGCTTTGCCGCGATCCATGACACGCTCAGGGCAACGTACTTCGTGAATAGCGACAACGTGCCCAAGGTGACCCAGCGACAAAGTCAGGGCCACCTGGGGGATCATGATAACGATTGATCAAGTAGATCGAGCGTTAGCGCTGGCGCTGTGTACTAACTCATGAAGGTACGCCAGCTTGTCACGCACCGGGGGAGGCAGTACCCCCGGTGCCAGGTCCAGTAGCCCCATATCACGGTTGAGCTCATTGACGACCATCCCCACCTGATGAAACGCTCTTAACATGCTGTCCAGCGTGCCGTCATATTCGGCCCGTGAAATCCCCATGTGTAGAGCGGTGTCCAGCACGGCCACCATGTCCAGATAAAACGCAAAGGTTTCGGCGAAGTCCTCCCACGGGTGCATGGCGGCATAGGCAGAAATGAACCGTGTTGGCCAGTCGGCCGGCGCGCCTTGCTGATAGTAGGTTTCCAGCGCATCACCGTAGGTGGGGGCGTTATGGTCGCCAAACACTCGGACGCTGGCGGCCTCATCCTGATCCTTGACCAACAAGTCCCAGTAGTAATGCCCCACCTCATGGCGAAAATGACCGATCAGGGTGCGGTGGGACTCGTTCATGTCCACCCGCAGTCGCTCACGCTCGACGTCGTCGGCTTCCTTGACGTTGATGGTGATATGGCCGTTGGCATGGCCGGTATAGACCTTCTCCTGATTCGCCGTGGAGCGCCAGAGCCCTTTGTCAGGGAGGGCGTCGGCCATGAACGAGAAGCTCAAGGGGACGCGAATATCATCGCCCTGGGTTCCGTGGGGGAGCTTGAGAATCTCCAGGGTGTGGAACAGACGACGCTTGGCAGCTTCCAGTGCGGCCCAGCGCTCGCGGTGACCCTCTACGTTCAGGTCGGGAATCACATCGTTGTAGCGGCAGCAGTCGCACAGCGTGTCGGCTTCGCCTTCGGTCATGATCACCATGCGGTTGCATACGTTCTCTACCGCGTAATTATGGCACTTCATCAAGAGGGTGCCGCAGCCTTCGTGGGTGCAGCGGTATCCGCCGCCTTCCAAAGGGGCCAAGGCAACGATATTGCTGCAGGCCGGGCACCAGCCGACTTCCGACTCACAGGCAACACAATGGGTGTTCTCGAAGAACAGCGGGTTGCCGCACTGGCAATTGAACGCTTGCATGGATACCTCCTTGTGGAAAGCCACGTTATGCATCGTCGATAGGCAGGTTGAGAAGGCGCCCTGACAGCATAGCGAGGCTCTTTCCTTGAGGGAAAGGCTATTTCCCCAGTGCGGTGAATTTAGCTTTATCGAGTGGCTAATTGACGTTTACGTCAACTTGCTGATATACCCTAGGGGCTCCTTATTCAACCCCATAACAAACACAACCACGAGGAACGTCTGTATGTCCGTTCGCCAGATACCCATGTATATCGATGGCCAGCCGGTCGAGTCGCAAAGCCAGGAGTGGCGCGATGTCGTCAATCCGGCGACCCAGCAGGTCGTGGCCCGGGTGCCTTTCTGTACCCCTGACGAGGTAGAGCGTGCCATTGCCAGTGCCAAAACCGCGTTCAAGGAGTGGCGCAAGGTGCCGCTGGGCAAGCGCATGCGCATCATGCTGAAACTTCAGGCCCTGATTCGTGAGCATACCGCGGAACTCGCCGCGCTGATCACCGAAGAGCATGGCAAGACGCTGCCTGACGCAGAAGGCGAAGTAGGCCGCGGGCTGGAAGTGGTCGAGCACGCCTGCTCGATTGCGTCTCTGCAACTGGGTGAACTCGCCGAAAACGCGGCCAATGAGGTCGATGTGTATACCATGCATCAGCCGCTGGGCGTGGGCGCCGGGATCACGGCGTTCAACTTCCCCATCATGCTGCCTTGCTTCATGTTTCCGCTGGCCATTGCCACGGGCAATACGTTCGTTCTGAAGCCTTCCGAGCAGGACCCCAGCTCGACCATGCGGCTGGTGGAACTGGCCCATGAGGCGGGTATTCCGGCGGGCGTGCTCAACGTGGTGCATGGCGGGCCCGAAGTTGCCAACCAGATTGCCGACCATCAGGACATCAAGGCGCTGTCGTTCATTGGCTCTACCCATGTGGGATCGCTGCTGTATGGCCGTGCGGCGGCGGCAGGTAAGCGTATGCAGTCCATGATGGGGGCCAAGAACCACTGTGTGGTGATGCCGGATGCCAACCGTAGTCAGGCCATCGACAGCCTGCTGGGGTCGGCCTTTGGGGCAGCGGGTCAGCGCTGTATGGCCAACTCGGTGGTGGTGCTGGTAGGCGAGGCGCAGGAGTGGCTGAGCGATATCGAAGCAGGCGCCCGTAGCATGAAGGTCGGCCCCGGTACCCAGCGGGATGCCGACCTGGGGCCGCTGGTGTCTCCTCAGGCCAAGGAGCGTGTCGAGCGCTTGATCACCGCCGGTGAAAAAGAGGGGGCCACGCTGCTGGTGGATGGCCGAGGCTACACAGTAGAAGGGTATCCGGAGGGCAACTTCGTGGGGCCGACGCTGTTTGCCAACGTCACGCCGGAGATGACCATTTACCGGGAAGAAATATTCGGTCCGGTGCTATGCGTGGTGGGGGTCGAGACGCTGGATGATGCCATCGACTTCATCAACGCCAACCCGAACGGCAACGGCACGTCGATTTTCACCAACTCGGGCTGGGTGGCGCGCCGATTCGAAACCGATATCGACGTTGGTCAGATCGGTATCAACGTGCCGATTCCGGTGCCGGTGGCCTATTTCAGCTTCACCGGCTCTCGGGCTTCCAAACTGGGGGATTTGGGCCCCAACGGCAAGCAGGCCATCGCGTTCTGGACGCAAACCAAAACGGTGACCGCACGCTGGTTCGAGCCCGAAAACGTCTCCAGCGGCATCAATAGCACCATTGCGCTCTAGATATTTGGCGAACCGCTGACGCATCAGGGGCCCTCTGCCACGGCAGAGGGCCCCTGGGGATCAGACGGGTTCGAAAAGTGGCAGGCTGTCGCGCAGGAGCTGTTCTATAGGCTCCAGTTGGCTTTCATGCAGCACCAGCAGGTAAGGAGCATCCTGTTCATCGTTGAGTGGCGCAAGGAGTGCAAACTCGCCCTCTTCAAGATGGAACTCATGGATTTCTCGCAGCCCGTGGGGAGTTTCGCACTGAGAGCAGCGATAGGTGTCGTCTTCGCCGTACACCAGGCGGTGATACATCTTGAACAGCGTGTACAGCGCTAACCCCCCTTCGAACGCTTGCCAGCGAGCGGGTGTTTCTCGAATGTCTTCGTTCAAGACCAGACCTTCGGCCTCGGCATCGGCAATGGCGTCGGCCAGCGGTTCTGCCAGAATGGCGCTGCCATCGGCGGGCAGCGGTGCATTTTGCTGATTCGCCGCCGTAAAGCGCGCAGCAGCAGCATGAAAATCTGCCAGGCTGTTGAGATGGAAGTCCGCATGTTGCAGGTCGGCTGGCTCGAAACCGCCGTTCTCCCAGCCGTGAATGACACGTAGCGTAATTTGACCCCGGGCGATGGGGCGGGCCAATAAGGCATGAAGCATGATACGGATATGCAGCTGGCGTTCATCCGTGTCGTTTTCGAACGCACGGTAAGGGTCGGCGAACAATGCATGCAAACGCCCCGGCGTGTGCTCTCTTGCTTCAGAATAAGACATGGTGGTTTCCCTGTTACAGACGCCGTTTGCTCAACGCTGCCTTTTTTATGAAATACAGTCGATAAGAGTATGGCGAGCCTCAAGGTGTAATGAAAGTCTAATCCGTTAGCATTTTGTTAACCATGACCCCGTATCGCGCAAGGCGTTTATCAACACGACAAAAAAGAGGTAAGCATGTCTGCGTCATTAAGCCGTTTTAAAATTCCCGAAACCCTGGACGACCTGCCTGACGACATTCGCACGGCCATATTGGCGGTTCAGGAAAAAGCCGGGTTCGTGCCCAATGTGTTCCTCATGTTGGCCCACCGTCCAGCGGAGTTTCGCGCCTTCTTTGCCTACCACGACGCCTTGATGGAGCGGGAGTCCGACACTCTGAGCAAGGCCGAAAAGGAAATGATTGTGGTCACTACCAGCGCGCGCAATCGCTGCCTTTACTGCGTTGTGGCACATGGCGCGCTGGTACGTATTTACACCAAAGACCCTCTGTTGGCCGATAACGTTGCCATCAACCACCAGGCGGCGGGGTTGAGCGAGCGGCATCGGCGCATGCTCGATTTTGCGCTACACAGCGCCATCGAGCTGGGCGAGCTGACGCCCGAATGGCAAACCCGGCTGGCGGAAGTGGGCTTTACGCTGGAGGATTGCTGGGACATCGGTGCCGTGGCCGCCTTCTTTGGCATGTCGAATCGTCTGGTCACCCTGGCAGGCACGCCGCCCAACCCGGAGTTCTACCTGATGGGGCGCGTGCCCAAACCTGCCTAGGCCAGAGCGCAGTACGCACGGCAGCGCTTTACCGGGGCGCTCCTTTCAGTGAAGATACCGCCTTCATTCACTGTCGCCAGGGGAGCCCTTCGTGGGCTGAGAATGCACGCCATGCAGACCCTGGAACCTGATCCGGATAGTACCGGCGGAGGAAGCGCGACATGCCGTACCTGACGTCTGCAGTGCTGGGCGCAGCGCTGTGCTGCTTTGCATTTTTAGGCCTTCGGGCGCGTTTTGGGGGAAGCTCGCTGGATGACTACGTCACGGCGCGCAACTCGCAAACGGCAACGACCCTGGGGTTCTCTTTTCTGGCCTCGGGAATGGGGGCCTGGATTCTCTTTGCGCCGCCTGAAATTGGCGCCTTCGTGGGGCCGGTGGCGCTGCTGGGCTATGCCGTGGGCTCGGCGCTGCCCTTCCTGGTGCTGGGGCTTTATGGCCCCAGAATACGTCGTGCGCTACCCGCCGGGCGCAGTATCGCCGAGTTTGCCGAAGCGTGTTATGGCAAGGGGGTCCGTCACTATGTCACGCTTGCCTCCGTGGCGTATATGGGGTGCTTTCTGGCAGCTGAGCTGACGGCCATCGGCGCCATTACCGCGCTACTGTCAGACGTTCCGCCTGCCTGGGTCATCATTGGTGTGGCGCTGACGACCCTCATCTATACCGTGCTCGGTGGCCTGCGCGCCAGTTTGGCCACCGACCGCTGGCAGGCCTGGCTGCTCTTGATACTGTTATGCGCCGTGGCGGGCGTCACGTTATGGCGCCTGCCTTCCATGCCCAGCGATGCGGCGCTACCGGACGTCCCCCTCGGGGCGTCGCTGAGCGTGGCGCTGACGCTGATCATTGCCGTGACCGCGGCCAATTTGTTTCACCAGGGCTACTGGCAGCGGCTCTGGGCGGCTCAGGATAGCGCCAGTCTTGGCCGTGGCGCGTGGCTGGGGGCCGTCATGACGGTGCTGGTGGTCATGGTGATTGGTGGTGTCGGCATGATGGCGGCACTCAGTGGGGTGAGCCTGGGCGAGCCACCGATGCCCTTTTTTGCCCTGTTGGCAGAGGCTCCTGTCTGGATCACACTCCCGGCTCTGGTGCTGGCCGTCACGCTGGTGACTTCCAGCGTGGATACGTTGCAAAACGGCATTGCCTCGCTGTGGGCAACGGGAGATCAACCAAAAGCGTTGCATGCAGCGCGCTGGATCACGGTGCTGCTGATGGTGCCGGTGATCCTCATCGCCTTGCAAGGGCTATCGGTACTGAGGCTGTTTTTGATAGCCGACTTGCTGTGTGCGGCCATCGTGGTGCCAGTGCTGCTGGGCCTGTGGCAACGCATGTCGCCGCTGGCGGCCATCAGCGGTGGCGTGGCGGGGCTGGTGGGGGCGGTATTGCCGGGCTGGCTGGGGCAAGGCTCCTTGATGGCGGGCATCATGGCCGCCACGTTTCCTGGCAGTATTCCTACTCTTGGTCCCTTCGTGGGGGCGCTGATGCTCTCGAGCCTGGTGAGTATCCTCGTGGCGTGGTGGCTCCCTTCGGGCAAGGTGTTAAAAAAATCAACGCGTTAGGCAGACTGTGTAGTTTCGCGCTATGATGTCGAAAGGGTTTGAAATACACAAAGGAGTGTTAACTATATATCGGGTGTAACCACCATGAGCCACCTGTTGCCATCCAATGAAGCGTCGCGCATTGCTGCTTTGCAAGAGCTGGCGTTACTGGACACCCCCAATGAGCCGGTATTCGACCGAGTGACTCGGTTGGTCACCGTGCTGTTGGGGGTACCACTTTCCACGGTGACGCTCGTGGATACCGACCGACAGTGGTTCAAGTCTCAGGTGGGGCTGGAGCTTTCGGAAACTCCTCGCGACGTGGCGTTTTGTGCCTATACCGTGCTGGCGGAAGCGCCGTTGGTCGTCAACGATGCACGCCTGGACCCCCGCTTTGCCAATAATCCTTACGTCGATAAGCCCGACGGCATCCGCTTCTACGTCGGCATCCCTCTGAAAACCACCCAGGGGCTGGTGTTGGGGTCACTGTGTGCCATGGATACCCGGCCCCGCGAACTAACCCCCCAGGAGTTCACCGCGCTACAGGACCTGGCCGATGTGGTGTCCGGTGAAATTCATTTGCGCGAGCGCTTGATTCAGCAAGAGAAGCGCAATGCCAGCTTCAAACGCGACCTTGCGGCGCTGCATCGTAGTCTGGAGCAGCAGATCGAGCGACGTACCCGCGAGCTCAACCTGGTCATCGAGTCGGCTTACGATGCCTACCTGAGTATCGATGATCGTGGTCGGGTGCTGGACTGGAATCGCGCCGCACAAGCCATGTTCGGCTGGTCGCGCAAGGAGGCGTTGGCCCGCCCCATTACCGACCTGATGTTTCCCGTAGGCGTGCCCGGGCAGGACGATCCTTCACCCATCGAATGGGAAGCCCGGCGTCGAGATGGTGGGCGCTTGCCGGTAGAGATTCGCCACCAGCGCTACGAACTCAGTGGGCGATGGCGGCGCAGCCTGTTTATCCACGACATTACCGAGCGCCAGCAGTTGGCGCGCCTGCGAGACCAGGAGGCCAGACAAGATGTCTTGACGGAGCTGCCTAACCGCCGCGCCCTCGACGAACGCTTGCCAGAGGCCATGGCGCGTACTCGGCGGAGTCTCGTACCGCTGGCGGTCATGTTTCTCGACCTGGATGGGTTCAAACGAATCAATGACCTGTATGGACATGCCATGGGCGATGAGCTGCTGCGCGACATCGCCAGACGCTTGCAAGCTGCGCTGCGTGAAACGGACTTCGTGGCCCGTTGGGCGGGGGATGAGTTTGTGCTGATACTGGAGAACATGGACAGCGACGCTATCGAACCGCTGGCGCAGAAGCTGATCCGCACCATTGAAGATCCGCTGACCATGGGCGACATAGTGCTCGAGGTCAGCACCAGTATCGGCGTGGCCGAGTATGTGCCTGGCGGAGAAGAAACCCCGCAAGAGTTGTTGAAGCGAGCCGATGTGGCGATGTATGAAGCCAAGCGGGCAGGCAAGGCGCAGGCGCGGCTAGCAAGCCCTGTGCTGCCGTCAACCAACGCCAGCGAAGTCAAGGAATGCACATGATTCGATGCCTGATGACCACCCCCGAGGGAGAAGTGCGCGAAGGCGACCTTTCGCTGATCGATGTCTGGAAACGCCTGGAGGGCGCGCATATCTGGGTGGACATGCAGGGTGAAAGCGAAGCCAGCGAGCGTGAGGTGCTCGAAGGGTTTGCGTGCCACCCCATGGCGATTCAGGATGCCCACAAGGTGCGTCATCCTCCCAAGATCGAGGAATTCGAAAACCATACGCTGATTATCTACCGAGGCATTTCCTCCTTCGATGCTCAGCTCAACTTCGTGCCTCAACCGATGTGCTTTTTCGTGGGCGAACGCTTTCTGGTCACGCTGCATCCTGGCCTTGCGCTGAGCATCGAACGGTTACTCAACGATCAGGGCGCGCGGCTGCTGTCGCGCTCTCCCGAGCAGGTTGCCTTGCGTGTCATGTATACCTCGGCGGGCTTTTATATCGACAGCCTGCTGGAGTTCGAGACCGAGCTGAGCGACCTGGAAGACGAGTTGTTGGAGAACGGCAATGACGTATTGATGCGCCGGATTACTGCGTATCGCTCGCGGTTGGTCAAGATGCGTCGGGTATTCAACTATCACAAGGGCATCACTCAAGAGCTGACGGCGTATGACTACGCACATCTCCCTCGCTGGGAGAGTGAAACGCTGCATGCCATCACCGATGTGGAAGAGCGTTTCGAGCGCCTGCATTCGCTGACCCAGATGTATTACGACATTTGTGGCGACTTGATAAATGGTTACATCTCGATTTCATCGCATCAGCTGAATATCACCATGCGTGTGTTGACCGTCATTACCGCCATTTTCGTGCCGCTGACCTTTATTGCCGGTATTTATGGCATGAACTTCGAATACATGCCCGAGCTTGCCTACCCGTATGGTTATTTCTTCGTACTGGGGTTCATGCTGGGCATTGGCGTTGTGCTGATCTGGTGGTTCAAACGTAAAGCCTGGTTCTAGACGTTGTCCGAAAATGGGCTGCGTTCGGCCTACGGCGTTAAGGATCGGCAGTAGACTGAGCCAGGATACGCAGGCGTAGCGTCAACAGACAAAGCCCAAGGCCAATCAACAGCCATAGCGAGGCTAGCAGCACGGGAAACGCGCCGGGCCCGGCGGTGTCCAGTAGTGGACCCGTCAGCGAAGGAATGATCAGTGCCCCGCAGCCCGCGGCCGTAAAGATGGCGCCGGTGGTGCGGCCCCGCATCACCATGGTGTGGTTGCACAGCGCAAACAGGGTGGGGAAAAAAGCCGAGGCGGAGAGGCCAAACAGCAGCGCGCCTGGGGCCAATGAAAGCACCCCTGCATGCCAGCCGCCAGCGGCGCTGAGCCCAATGGCCAGGCAGCCGACCAGTACTTGCCAGGGCGCGCACCTGCGCAGTAGCGGAATGGCCAGCAAGCGTCCTGCCGAGAGCGCCAGCCAGAACAGTGTCGCCAGCAGCGTGGCCTGCTCGCCGGACACTCCTGATAGCGCGCCATAGGCCGTCACCCAGCCAGCAAAGGTCACCTCGATGCCCACGTAGAGGGCGAACAGCAGCAGAAAAATCCCCAGCAGAAGAGGGTCGCGATGCTTGCGTGGGGCGGGCGTTTCGCTCACCACGCAGGTCGCCCCGGGCATGGTGGGGCTGGCAAAGCGTGATAGTGGCCACAGCATGCCCGCGACGCAAAGTCCCACTACCCAGAAGGTCCAGTGAAACTGGCCGGTCAATGACAGCGCTGCCACCATCACCAGCGGGGTCAGCATATTGCCAACGCTGAAGCAGAAGTGCAGCGCGCTCACGTTGGGGCCTGCGGCGTCTCGGTGCAGCCACAGCAATAGCGTATTGCCCCCGGCGTTCAGCGACACTTCAGAAAAGCCTAGCAGCATGAACAGCAGCGCCAGCAACACGAGTAGTGGGCTCAAGGGCGCCAGCGCCAACCCGGCCACGGTGAGTACGCCCATGATGAGCAGCACGCGATGCCCGTTGAAGCGGTCCATCAGCGCTCCGGTGACCAAAGCGCCGCTCATGTTACCTACAGCACGCGCCGTGAACAGCACGGCAATCTGGCTCATGGAAGAGCCGCTGGCGCTGGCCAGGTGGGGCAGGGCAGGCCCCAGCAGCCCGCCAGTCATACCGATAGCGATGAACAGTCCAAAATAGGTCCAGGTCAGGCGGCGATGATAGGCAGAGCTGAAATGAAGCATACCGTTCCTTGGCGGGGGCTGGGAGGTGCCCATGAGGGATGAGCTTGAACCTTTTGGGGGCTGATCACCATTGGCGAAAAGTTGACGCTGCGAGGCAAAGCAAGAGATTGGAGTGGTATGTAAGCGATCCCTCCGCACTGTTGAATCCCGTCGCAACAGGATATCTTGAACCTGGCCCGGCGTTTGTTATTGTCGTGGTATATGCACCGATCAGGAGCCAGCCCATGGCCAATACGGACCGCAGAACCTCACGTGTCACCAACGCTGCCAATGATTCCACCACTTCCTTTTCTATCCCCTCCAGCATGTCGGCCATGCTGCTGACCGGTCATGGCGATGTGGACATGTTGCACTACCGGCAGGACGTGCCCACGCCGCAGCCTGGGGCCGGTCAGGTGCTGGTGCGCGTCACGGCGACCGCGAAGAACAACACTGACCGCAAGGCCCGCGAAGGGCTTTACCCCACCAGGGGCAAGGAGGAGGTCACCTCGTTCGCCATGGGCGGTGCCCCCACCTTGAGCTTTCCGCGTATCCAGGGGGCCGATGTGGTGGGGCACATCGTGGCGGTGGGCGAGGGTGTCGATGCGCAGCGAGTGGGTGAGCGGGGGCTATTGGATTTCAATCTCTACCCGGATGATCGTCGCGACATCAATCTGGTGCCGGATTACTACGGACATGGTGCCGATGGGGGCTTCGCGGAATATATCGTGGTGCCTGCCGACCAGTTTCATCACATCGCCAACCCTGAATTACCAGATGCCCCTCTGGCGGCCATGGGAATGTGCTCCTATCAGACCGCCTACCACATGATGACGGCGGCCAACGTGCGGGCTGGCGAGCGGGTGCTGGTCAGTGGAGCCAGCGGCGGGGTAGGAACGGCGCTGATTCAGCTGTGCCGGATCATCGGCGCCATTCCTTATGCCGTCAGCCAGCCCAGCAAAGCCGATGCCCTATGCGGGCTGGGCGCGCAGGCGGTGATCGACCGAGGCGATTTGCCTACGTTCGTCGAGCGCGTGCTGCAGGCCACCGAAGGGCGGCCCATCGATGCGGTCATGGACCTGGTGGGGGGCGACATGACCGACTTGTTCATCGACACCATGATCAGTGATATGTCGCAGCGCGCCACGTACCCGCGGCTGGCCATCGCTGGTGCCAGCGGTGGCAATCTCAGCGAAGTCATGTGGACACGCATCTACCTGTATCAGGTGCAAATCGTCGGGGTCTCCCATGGCACCCGTGAAGAAGCCGAACAGCTGGTCGCCTGGATTCGCAGCGGCGAGCTGAAGCCGGTGCTGCACGGGACGTTCAAGCTGTCGCAGCTGCACGCGGCGGAGCGCTACTTCGTCAATCGCGGCAGCGACTATCTGGGCAAGATCGTGATCGTGCCCGATGCCCAGTGGGAGGCCCATGGGGAGCCGTTCGCGCTTCAGTCGGCTGATCTTCAATCTGCCGCTCTTCAATCGGAACGGGAGGCTCGCCAGTGAATACCGTGCATACCATCAAGCTGCTGGACACCCACGCGGGGGGCGACGTGAGCCGTATCGTCACCGCCGGGATCGATACGCTGCCGGGCAGCACGGTGCGTCAGCAAATGGAGTATCTGCGTGACGACGCCGATGGCCTCCGGCAGCTACTGCTGGGCGAGCCCTATGGCATTCCGGAAATGTCGGTCGACCTGCTGGTGCCTGCCACCCATCCTGAAGCGGTGGCGGGGTACATCATCATGGAAGTGATGGGCTACCCGATCTACTCAGGCTCCAACACCTTGTGCACGGCCACGGCCGTTCTGGAAATGGGTATCGTGCCCAAGCAGGAGGGGCTTCAGCGCTTCAAGCTGGAAGCCCCGGCAGGCCTGGTGCAGATCGAAGCGCGGGTGCGCAACGGGGTCGTGGAGTCGGTGACCTGTGAAGGCTTGCCCAGCTATATCGACAGCTATCGCGATACTCTTCTGGTGCCGGGCATTGGCGACGTCACCTACTCGGTTGCCTACAGCGGCGGCTTCTATGCGCTGGTCGATGCCGAGGCGCTGGGCTTCAAGCTGGTACGGGACGAAGAGGCCGCGCTGGCGGCCTGTGCCCACAAGATCATCGAGGCCATCCAGGCTCACCGAGGGTTTTCCCACTACACCCTGGGCGATGTGGGGCCGCTGCCCTTTCTACACTTCATGGGGCCTGAAGAGCCGGTGGCGCAGGGCTATGTGCGTTCGCGCTCTGCCACCTACGTGCACCCAGGGGTGATTTGCCGCAGCACCACCGGCACCGGCACCTCGGCACGCTTGGCGCTGATGCATCATGAAGGGCGGCTGGCGCCGGGCGACAAGCTGGAAACCGTCTCGTTGAGAGAAACCGGGTTTATCGGCACCTTTACAGGCACCCACCAGGAAGGTGCCTATCAGGTGGTGGAAAATACCATTACCGGGCGCAGCTATGTGCTGGCCGATTCCACCATCGTGATCAACTGCGACGACCCGATGGTCGCCTGTGGTGAGCTGCACCATATCTTGAGTGATCGGCACGCCCAGCCTGCGCCGGTCAAGGAGTAGCGTCATCGCCGATGTCCAGGTAGCCGGCCTGTTCGATACGCGCCCAAACGGGCGCTTTCTCGGCGTCGCTCATGCTTCCCCAGCAGGCAATCTCATCCAGAGTGCGCCCACAGCCGCTGCACAGGGCCGTCTCGGGGTTCATCTGGCAAATATGGCGGCAGGGTGACACAGGGCGAGGCTGGTTGGGCATGGGCGTCGTGGTATCCAGTTCGAAATGGGGGAGGGTTCGCGGCGGGCGTCACAGCGGCACTTTACCACGCAGCGACTTGATCTTGCCCTTGCGGGTCTTGTGGTCCACCCGCCGCCGCTGGGAGCCTTTGGTGGGCTTGGTGGGGCGGCGCGTTTTCGGCGTGCGGGCCACGCTTTGAATCAACGCCTGCAAGCGGTTCAAGGCGTCTTCCTTGTTCAGCTCCAGCGTGCGAAAGCTCTGCGCCTTGATGATGACCACGCCCTCCTTGCTGATCCGCTGGTCGGACAGCGCCATCAGCCGCTCCTTGTAGGTAGGGGGCAGCGTCGAGCGCGCAATGTCGAAGCGCAGATGCACGGCAGAGGCGACTTTATTGACGTTCTGGCCGCCCGCTCCCTGGGCTCGAATCTGGCTGATATCGATTTCCCAATCGGCCAGCGTGACGCTATTGGAAATAGTGAGCATTCAATTCTCTGGTAACTTATGAACTTACAAGGCTAGCACACTTGACAGCCGCAAGGCTCCACGGCCTGGTAACAGGCGTTCCCTACGACAATGAATACCTCTTATGCAAAGAGAGGTGATTTTTTCTGATGAGTGAGTGGCTTTATGGGCAGCAACGCTGGTCCCATGGCCTGATAAGGAGTTTGCATGGATACCCTGCTGGACACCTCGCCACTGAGTGCCGGAACACTGTATCGCCTGCTGTCGGGCAGCATTTGCCCAAGGCCCATTGCCTGGGTGGCCACCCAGGATGGCCAGGGCAACGCCAACCTGGCGCCGTTTTCGTTTTTCAACGTGGCCAGTATCGACCCTCCCATTCTGGCTTTTGCGCCGCTGCTGGATGGCAGCGCCCAGCCCAAGGACACCCTGCGCAACCTGGAAGACGTCGGCGAGTGCGTGGTGCATGTGGGCACCGAAGGCTTGATCGAAGCGCTCAATACCACCAGCGCCAGCCTGCCGCCCCAGGAAGACGAGTTTGCCCTGGCAGGACTGGAAAAGACGGCCATGCCCGGTGTGTGCGTGCCGCGTATTGCGGCGGCGCCCATCGCCTTTGGCTGCCAGCGAGTACAGGTGATCCGCTTCGGAGATCAGCCGCTGGCAGGCAGCCTGATTCTGGTCAAAGTGGTATCGATCCACGCCGATGAGTCCGTCTGGGATGGCCGCCACGTTCACTTGGATGTGCTGCAGCCGGTAGGCCGCCTGGCAGGCAGTGACTATGTCAGAGTCAGCGACCGGTTTGCCCTGAGCCGTCCTGATTAGAAACATCAGTATCTTTAGGCTGTGACTAAAGTCTTAGGCGTTTTGGCCGATGAAAGGCTAAACCCTGAGGATAAAAAAATGAAAATATCACGAGTATTGGTATTGCTGGCCTGGGTGCTGGTGTCGCCCGTGGCGGCAGCGGAGTTGAAAGTAGGTATCGTCGCGCCGCTGAGTGGTGCAGCCGCTCCCTTGGGGGTCGGCATGCAGCAGGGTATCGAGGCCTACTTTGCCAAGGTAAATGCCGAAGGAGGCGTCAACGGACAGTCGCTGGTACTGCAAGCCTTCGACGATCAATACTCGCCGCTACCCGCCGCCGCGCATACCCGGCAGCTGATCAGTGACAGCTCCCTGCTGGCGGCCATCGGTAACGTCGGCACGCCCACTGCTGCCGTGACCATCCCCATCCATAACCAGCACAGCACGCTGCTGTACGGCGCCTTTACCGGCGCGGGTATCTTGCGTCGTTCGCCCCCCGACCGCTATGTGATCAACTACCGAGCAAGCTATGTGCAGGAAACGGCCGCCATGGTGGCGGGGCTACTGGAAGCGGGTATCCAGCCCGAAGAGATCGCCTTTTTCACGCAGAACGACAGCTTTGGTGATGCAGGTTACAATGGCGCGCTGCGCGCCTTGCACGAAGAGGGCTTTACCGACACCTCACAGCTGGCCCACGGCCGTTTTACACGCGGTACCCGCAATGTTCACCAAGGGCTGGCAACCATTCTTCAGGCACCTGTCGTGCCTCGTGCGGTGATCATTGTCGGCACCTTTGGTCCCGCTGCCGATTTTATCCGTGAAGCGCGTCAGGACCTGCCGGATAGCGTGTTTCTGAACGTCTCTTTCGTAGGCAGCCAGGCCCTGCTGGAGGCGCTGGGGCCATTGGCCGAAGGCGTGATCGTGACCCAGGTCGTGCCACCACTGGATGCTGACCTGCCAGCGGTAGAAGAGTACCGCCAGGTGTTGGCAGCGCATGTGCCCGGCAGCGAGCCGGATTTCATCTCGCTGGAGGGATATCTAGCCGCCAAGCTGTTCGTGGAAGGGGTGAAAGCCGCCGGTGAAAACCCGGATAGGCAAGCCATCGTGGAAGGCTTGCTGGGCTTGGGTACCATCGATATTGGCGTGGGTGAGCCGCTGACCTTAGGGCAAGGAGACCATCAGGCCAGTGATGCCGTGTGGGCCACCGTCATTCGTAACGGCCAGTTCGAGCCGGTCGATTGGGCGAGCGTCGCAGCATCCTTTGAATAGCATAACCTCTGACACAGCGAATACTCCTGATGAAAAAGACGATAAGCATACGAGCCATGCTCATTAGCCTATTCGCGGCCGCCGTTTTGGGCGCGGTGGTACTGGCAGGCACTGGCTGGATGACCAATCAGCGGTTGATCAACGTCCAGCACCTCATCACCAGCGATGTACTTCCTTTGCAGGATGCCAGCCGCAGCATGGTGCTGACCATGGGCGCGTTTGGTCAGCGCCATGCCGACCTGCTGGCGGCCGACAGCGTGGAAGAGCTGGACAGCGTGACGTCGCGTAGTGCGTTGAACGAACGCTTTGCCAGCGCCCGAGATGGATTGGAGCGCAGTAGCCAATCGGCGCTATCGAGCCAGCTGAGTGCGCTGGATACCCACTATCAGAGTTTGCTGGCGGGTGATGAAACACTGGAAGGGGTACGGCGTGACGTCTTGAGCCTGTCTGCACAAATGGCGGAGCAGCTGCAGCGGATGCAGACCGCCATCACCACGGTGATGCACAGCGCTGAAGACATTGCCGGCCGCACGGCGCTGGCGCAGGTTCGTGAAGAGCGTCGTCAGCGTGAGCTGATGGAAGCCTGGCGTGAAGAGGGCACGACCACGCTACCCACGCAGCTGCTGGATACCATGTTCGCCTCTAGGGTGGACATTGGTCGCTTGAGCGGTAATGCGCGTATGGCGCTGGCCACCTTGTCAGATCTGGGGCGCCAGATGAGGCAGGTGGAGAGTGTGGATGCGCTGGTCAATTTGCGTACCAATGAAATCGCCCAGCAGGTGACGCTGGCGCGCCAGTCGCTGGCCGCCGTCGCGGAGGCGCCGAGCACTACCGTCGAACAGCGTGCGCTGATCGGTGAGCTGGACTCGGTGATTGCTGACCTGAACGCGCTGATGGTGGAAGATGCCAGCTCCGTTTACGCATTGCGTCAACAGCAGCTTGCCCAACGGGAGCAGGTACAGACGGCTCTCACGAGCGTTGCGCAGGCGTCCAGCGAGATGCGCGACGTGCTGAACGATATCGAATCCTACACCGTCGAGCGTGCCGCCAGTGCCAGCAGCGAAGCGGAAACGTTGGCCAACGCTGGCCGTACGCTGCTAGTGATGGTCACGTTGGCCGTCATCAGCGTGCTGGCCATTTTTGGTTGGCGCACGCTGGTGCGGGTACTAGGTCCGTTGGTCGCCATGCGCCGTCAAATGGAAAACATCAGTGGCGCTGCGGGTGAAAATGCCGATCTCTCCATGCGCCTGGCGCTGGCCCACAATGATGAAGCCGGGCAAACCGCCCAGGCGTTCAATCAGATGATGGACACCTTCGAAGCCATGGTGGCGCAGATTCGTGAAAGTGCCGAAGCCATTGCTGCCAGTAGCCGCCAGATTGCTGCTGGCAACGAGAACCTGTCCCAGCGTACCGACCAGCAGGCGTCCTCGTTGGCAGAAACCGCGTCCAGCCTCGAACAGATTACCGCCACGGTCAAACAGACGGCGGACTACGCCGATCAGGCCAAGGATGCCAGCACCAACGTCGATGGGCGGGCACGCTCGGCGGGGGATGTTGCCCAGCGTACCACTGCTGCCATGAGCGACATTCGCCAGGCCAGCGAGAAAATCACCTCGATCATCAAGGCCATCGACGATATCGCCTTCCAGACCAACCTGCTGGCCCTGAATGCGTCGGTCGAGGCTGCCCGCGCGGGAGAACAAGGGCGTGGGTTTGCGGTGGTCGCCCAGGAAGTTCGCAAGCTGGCGGGGCGCAGCGCTGAAGAGGCCGCCCAGATTCGCCATCTGGTCGACGACAGCGTGCAAAAAGTCAGTGAAGGCGAGCAGCTGGTGACGGCCTCCAGTCAGCACCTGCAAGAGATCATCGACAGCCTCACCGAGGTCACTCGTTATGTGACCGAGATCGCCGATGCCACCAAAGAGCAGTCAGCCGGCATCGATCAGATCAATCAGGCGATTTCGCAGCTGGATCAGGTGACTCACCAGAACGCGCGCCTGGTTCAGGAGGCCACCACGGCAAGCCACACGCTGGATGAGCGTGCGGGTGACATGCACTCCCTGGTCAGCCGCTTTCAGGTGAGCCACGATGCCGGGCGTCCGCCTGTAGCGCTGCCCTCGCAGTCTCGGTCTCAACTACAGCCACAGCCACAGCCCGCCCGCTTGAAATAGCCGGTTCTCCACGGCCCCTTCCTCGACAGCGAACGCCCCAGCGTTCGCTGTTTGCATGTCAAACGGTTGAACTTTAACGCGCTTGCCTACACTGATCAAATTGCGCGTCAAACCTCGGCCTTTTAGGCCGGGGAAGGATAGCGCGGCATCTCCTGGATGCCTTTGCTGACGTTTTGTACAGTGCTATACTACTCATGTCGACACGACCTACCGAGGGGCACTCGGAAAGTTACGTCTGTGGAGACGGCGTGAGACCTGGGGGATAGGCGTTGGTTCGTCACCGTAAAAATCCCCACCGGGACGTTACGGCGATAACCAAGCCATTCCCTCGGGCAGCTGTCCTTGAAGCAGAAACCAGGAAGGTAACAACCTGGGAATCCCCTTCCTTTCCGCCGTAGGCGGCAGCGCAAGTTGAGGGAGGGGAGGATGTCAAAAGGAGTGACCAAAGACGAGGAGGCAAGATGACGACGCTAGTGATAGGTGCCAATGGCCAAATTGGTCAACAGTTTTGTGCTCTGGCCAAACAGGCAGGCACGCCCATCAAGGCGATGATCCGTCATCAGGAGCAGGCGGCATGGTTTGAAGAGCGCGGCATTCCCACCGTTATCGCCGACCTGGAAGGTGAGCTGGAGCATGCCTTCGAAGGGTGCGACCAGGTCGTTTTCACCGCAGGATCCGGGCCGCATACCGGGCCGGACAAAACCCTGTTGATCGACCTGTTCGGCGCCATCCGCGCGGCGGATATCGCCAGCCAGCGCGGGCTGTCACGCTATATCATGGTCAGTGCGCTGCGCGCTGAAAAACCTCTGGAAGCCCCGCAGAACATGCGCCCCTATATGGCGGCCAAGTTCGCTGCCGATGCGCACCTGCGCCGTAGCAATATCTCCTACGTGATTCTCAAGCCGGGGCGGCTCACCGATGATGCCCCCAGCCACAAGTTTGCCAGTAGTGTCGAAGAAGCCGGTGATAATCGCATCTCGCGTGCCAATGTCGCCCATGCCCTGCTGAGAGTCGTGCAGACTCCCTCGATCATTGACCGCGACATCACCCTGCTGGATGGCAAGCGGCCCATCGATGCGTTGCTATAGCGTGCCACCCAAGCGTTCACGCAGGTCGGCCATGAAGGTCTCGATGCGCAGTGCGTTGGTGCCCACGTCGCTGGCGCCCAGGCGAGAGGCCGAACGCATGTCCACTTGCGTGCCCGAAGCCAGTTCGGTCAAGCGAATCACCACATCGTCCTCGAAGCCAAACCAGCGAGTAGTGGCCGTGGCCTCCAGCTGGTCTGAGGAGATGTCGGCAATCTGCCAGCCCGCAGCCTCGACTTCCGCCTGTACCGCCGCCAGCACAGTAGTGGCGTCAGCCTCCACCTGCAGCGGCTGAATCTGAGGGTAGGCGGCCTGCTGCTGCCGTGCCGTGGCTTTGCCCGGGTAGTCGACAGCATTGGGGGCAGCCTCGCGGGCTTCACGAAGGGCCACAAAAGCCGGTGGGTTCTGTGTATCGGTGGTGATGTCATGTATGACAGGTGCCTGCTGGGCACGTTGCCACTGCTGCCAAGGTAAATAAAGCAGTGCCGCCGTGGCCAGCAGGACGAGCAGTGCCGCGCTGGCGGTGCCTGCCCGTCTAGTGACGGCACTGATGAGCAGCGCCAGCACGCTCAAGGCCAGCGCGGCCATGGCCGTGAACACGCCATTGCGCAGCAACGTAAATGCCTCGCCCAGCCCTGCCCATTGCCAGCGATATGCCGGGCCAGCGACGGCCATCATGGCCACGGCCGCCAACAGCGCCACCAGGCTCAGCCAGACCAGCGCGCTGGGCCAGCGGCTTTTGTTGCGTGTACGGTTGAATGATCTGGTGGATGTTCTTGTGAATGTTCTGGTCATCCCTTTCCCCTTGGCAACATGACGTGTCTGCCCAGCATAGCCAGCGATGTGGTAGCGTGGCTACTTTTTCCGCCTGACCCAGGATGCCGCCATGAGGGACGCTGACATGCACTCACCCAGACACTCTCCATCGGAGGTGACCGCCACGCAGGCAACGGCTTTGCTCGCCTGCCGAGTGCGCGCGCTGCTCGAGCAAGCGCCTCGGCAGGCCCTGCCCATGACCTACCAGCAAGTGGCGGCTGCCCTGGGGCTCACCCCGCCGGGCACCATTGCGCAAGTGGCCAATGCGCTTGAATGGCTCATGGAGGAGGACGTGGCGGCAGGGCGGCCTCTGGTCGCGGCGTTGGTCATCAGTCGGCGTGGCGAGGATCGTCCGGCCCGTGGATTTTTCGAAAAAGCCGTGGCGCTGGGTCGCTTTCCGCAGGACCCCGCGACCCATGCACAGCACTACCTGGCCGAGCGCGAGGAGGCCATGAATCGCCGTTGACTCACGCCTTGCGCAGCGGGTCGAGCAGGCCACTCAGGCCGTTATGGTCGATTTCATGCATCAAGTGCAGCAAGTGGCCAATCTCCCCGGTGGGAAAGCCCTCCCGGGCAAACCAGTTGAGGTAGGGGCCCGGTAAATCAGCTATCAGCCATCCTTCGTACTTACCAAAGGGCATTTTGCGTGAGACCAGCTTTTCGAGGTCTTCGGGTTTCATACGTTAATTCCTTTCATTCTCATTTAAGCGTTCTTTTATGTTTCCGCGCCCGCGGTTTTTTGTTAGACTTTCGTCGACAATATACCCCCCCCTCGACGCTGGGCGCTCACTGCTCCGGCACGTCATTTCTGTATCGTCAGGGACATGACATGCAAAAACGTTTAAGTCTTTTACTCTGCTCGCCGCTGCTGGCGCTTGCAGCAATGCCCGTGTCGGCCGATGAACCGGTCGATGTCCTGCTGATTGGTGGCGGCATCATGAGCGCTACGCTGGGCACCTATCTCCAGGAGCTGGAGCCGGAGTGGAGCATACACCTCTACGAACGGCTGGACGAAGTCGCCGCTGAAAGCTCCAACGGCTGGAACAACGCCGGTACCGGGCACTCGGCTTTTTGCGAAATGAACTATACCCCCGAGCAACCTGACGGCAGCGTGGCCATCGAGCGTGCGGTCAACGTGACCGAACAGTTCGAGGTGTCTCGCCAGTTCTGGGCGCACCAGGTGGACCGTGGCATGCTGGGCGAGCCAGGCTCGTTCATCAACACCTCTCCCCATTTGAGCCTGGTATGGGGTGAAGACGACGTGGCGTTCCTGCGCGAGCGTCACGCCACCATGGTACAGAACCCGCTCTACGCCGGGATGGAATACTCCGAAGATTGGCAGGAGCTGGCCGAGTGGATGCCGCTGGTCATGGCGGGTCGCGAGAACGACGGCACCCCGGTGGCAGCAACGCGCATGCAGATGGGCACCGAGGTGAACTACGGTGCACAAACGCGCCAGATGATCGAATCTCTGGCCCAAGGCGACAACTTCACGCTGGGTCTGAACAGCGAAGTGCGCGGCTTCGAGCGCAATGACGACGATACCTGGCAAGTTCGTATCGCCGATTTGGCCAGCGGTGATGAGTTCACCGTCGATGCGCGTTTCGTCTTCATCGGTGCGGGCGGTGCGGCGCTGCCGCTGCTGCAGGAAACCGGCATTCCTGAAGTGGAAGGCTACGGCGGCTTCCCGGTGGGCGGCCAGTTCCTCTACACCACCAACCCGGACGTTGTGTCTCAGCACTTGGTGAAAGTGTATGGCAAGGCCGGTGAAGGCTCACCGCCCATGTCGGTGCCTCACCTGGACATCCGCTATCTGGACGGTGAACCCGCGCTGTTCTTTGGCCCGTTTGCCACGTTCTCCAGCAAGTTCCTGAAAGAGGGCTCCTGGACCGACCTGTTCGGCTCCATGACGCTGAACAACACCTGGCCGATGATGCAGGTCGGGGTCGATAACTTTGATCTCGTGCGCTATCTGGTCAGCCAGGTGATGATGTCGGAAGAAGATCGTTTCGAAGCCCTGCAGGACTTCTACCCGGAAGCCAACCCCGATGACTGGTCGCTGTGGACAGCGGGCCAACGCGTGCAGATCATTCGTGACGATGAAGAGCAGGGCGGTGTGCTGCAGTTTGGTACCGAAATCATCAGCTCTGCCGATGGCAGCATGTCGGCGCTGCTGGGTGCCTCGCCTGGCGCTTCCACCGCTCCGTCGATCATGCTGAACCTGCTGGGGCGTGTGTTCCCCGAACAGGTAGCTAGCGAGGAGTGGCAGTCTACCCTGACCGCTATCGTGCCGTCCTACGGCCAGAAACTGGCGGAAAATCCGGAGCTGCTGCGTGACGTGCGTGCCTATACGGCACAAACCCTGCAGCTTGACGAGCCCATGAACCTGCAGGCGGGTGATGCCGTCGAGGCCAGTGACGTCGAAGAGGCCGCTGACGAGGCGGAGCAGGAAGCCGAGCCCGCTGACGAAGCGGAAGCTCAGGACAGCGAGCAGGAAGAAGAGGTAACGCAGGCGTAAGTACAACGCCTGTCGTTGGTCGATACAACGCCAGCCTTCGGGCTGGCGTTGTGCGTTTTATTCAGCCCTGGGGTGCGTATTCCATCAGTAACACGGTCAGGGCGCGGGCGGCCTCGTGGCCTGGGCTATCGCCGCGATACACCACTCCGATGTCCCGGTGAAAGGTGTGCTCATCGAGGCTGACTGCCCTGATGCCGCTGGGCCAGTGGTCGAGGGCACGAGGCTCTGGCACCAGCGCCACGCCCACGCCGTTGGCCACCAGCCGAACGATGGCATCCAGCTCATCGACTTCACACACATCGCGCACCTGGCAGTGCTGATCGCGCAAGAAGCGCTCGACCTGCCGCCCCCCAAAGGATGTCCGGTCGTAACGCACGAACGGATGACGCTCCAGCAATGCTCGCCAATCGCTCCCTGACCAGCCCTGCGGTACCAACAGGCGAAAGGGTTCATGGGCCAGTGGCTGCCAGCGCAGGTCGCTGTGCAGCGAGAAGGGCGGCCGAATGATCACGGCCATGTCGAGCTCTCCTGCGTCCACCTGGCTCATCAGACCCAGTGACAGCCCAGGGACCACCCGGCTGCGGCAGTGGGGAAAGTGGCGGTGAAAATGTGCCAGCACGTCCGGCAGCAGCGTACGTTGATACGAGGCAATGGCGCCTAGCGTGATGAGCGTGCCGGGTGCCTGGTCGGTGCCTGCTGCTCCCAGCGTTCGGTACAGCGCCAGCAGGGCGCGGGCTTGCTGCAGGGTGGCCTGGCCTTGCGAGGTGAGGACGGCATTGCGACCGCTGCGCTCGAACAGTGTGACCCCCAGCTCCGCTTCCAGGCGCTTCATCTGGGCGCTGACGGCCGCCTGGGTCAGCCCGGTCTGCTGTCCGGCAGCGGCAAAAGTGCCGTGCTGGGCCACGGCGACAAGCGTTTTAAGCTCACGAATCATGATCGGTAACTCATCAATATTTTTTGTGAGTTTATCAAAAAACAATTGATTTTATTTTTGCATGGCGGCTTTTAGGATAGCTGAACCAACCCTAAACGCAGCACATCGCGGCATACCCGATAACAGGAGCTTCTCATGAGCCTTTCCCCTTTCCACCTGGCAATCCCCGTTTACGATGTGCCGCTGGCACGCGCTTTCTACAATGATGTTTTTGGTCTGGAAGAGGGGCGCTCCAGTGACCACTGGGTGGATTTCAACTTCTTTGGCCACCAGCTGGTGATTCACGGGCACCCCAAAACGCCTGGGCAGGAAAGCGCGCATACCAACCCGGTGGATGGCCACAATGTGCCGGTACCACATTTTGGTGTCATCCTGGAGTGGGATGAGTGGGAAACGCTGGCCGAGCGCCTGAAAGCCCGCGATACCGATTTCGTGATCGAGCCCTATATCCGCTTCAAGGGAGAAGTGGGTGAACAGGCCACCATGTTCCTGCTCGACCCCTGCGGCAATGCGCTGGAGTTCAAGGCGTTCAAGGACAAGAGCCAGATTTTTGCCAAATAAGCGCACTTGGGTCGCCGACAGGGCGCTTGTCAGGCGCCCATGTCCTGCTCCTGTCGGCGATGCTGTAGCGGTGGCTCGCCAAAGTAACGCTTATAGTCGCGGCTGAACTGAGGCACGCTGCGGTAGCCGACGGCCAGGGCGGTCTGGTTGACGTTATGGCGGTCCTGCCGCAATAGCTGCTGAGCCTTCAATAGCCGCAGCCGCTTCACGTACTGCGCTGGGGAAGCCCGGGTGATCTGCTTGAAGTGCTGATGAAAGGTCGAGACGCTCATGTTGGCCTGCTGGGCCAGCTGTTCCACCGAAAACGGATCGGCAAAATGAGCATGCAGGTGGGAAAGCACCTGCACGATTCTCGCATAGTGGCCATGGCCGCTGACCAGCGCGCGTAGCGCTTGCCCCTGCTCCCCCTTGAGCGCTTCGAACACCACATCACGTATACGCGCTGCCCCCATGATGCGGCACTCCACTTCGTCGTGCAGGGTGTGAGCAAGCCGCAGAACCGCAGCCTGCATGCCTTCGTTCATGGCCACCGAGGCCATGGGTCTGGGGGTTTTTACGAGCGGCCCTTGTTCGCCCATGGCGGTGACCAGCTCGTTGAGCAGCGCGGGGTCCAGAGAGACCGAAATACCCAGCAGCGGCGCCTCTTCGGAGCCGTGTGTTTCGCACTCGAAAGGCAGCGGCAGGGTCTGAACGAGATAGTGTCCAGGGTTGTAGTGAATCTCGCGGTCACCCAGGTAACCGATCTTTCGCCCTTGGGCAATGATCGTCAGCCCCGGTTCGTACATGAGCGGGGTGCGCGGCTGATGCCGTTTCAGGTACAGCAGGCTGACCCGTGGCAGAGCCGAGGCGTTCATTCCTTCCCGTCGAATCAAGGGAAAAAGGCACTGAGCAAGGGCGTTGCCCGCAGCGGTGGTAGTGGCCATGGGGGCTCCAGAGGCGAGACTGTCATCAGTTCGTTTAGGACAATTGTGACTTTTTTGCGCGCATTTTTGTTATTTTATTACGCCTTTATGGAGAAATAGGCAAAAAAATCGGAGCTTCGTTCATCGCTAACCGCGGCGGTACGGCCAATAATGGAAGCTTCTCTCGCATGAGCGGGATGCCTTACCAAGGAGTTTCCATGAGCCAGGCAAAATCGTACGCCGCGTTTTCCGCCGACAAACCCCTCGCGCCGTTTACCTTTGAGCGTCGTACGCCGCGTGCCGACGACGTTGCCATCGAGATTCTTTACTGTGGCGTATGCCACAGCGACCTGCACTTTGCGCGTAACGACTGGGGCATGAGCCAATACCCCGTCGTGCCCGGCCACGAGATCGTCGGCCGCGTGACCGCCGTGGGCAGCGACGTCAGCCGCTTCCAGGTAGGCGATCTGGTAGGAGTGGGCTGTATGGTCGATTCCTGCCGTACCTGTTCGGCCTGCCAGGAGGGCGTAGAGCAATACTGCCTGGAAGGCTTCACCATGACCTACGGTAGCCCCGATCGTCAGGACGGCACCCTGACCCAAGGCGGCTATTCCGATGCCATCGTGGTGAGCGAGCATTTCGTGCTCAAGATGCCTGACGGTATCGATCTGGCCTCGGCTGCGCCTATCCTGTGCGCCGGTATCACTACCTACTCACCGCTGAAGCATTTCGGGGTAGGTAAAGGGCACAAGATCGGGGTGATTGGCATGGGTGGCCTGGGCCATATGGGCGTGAAGCTGGCCAAGGCGCTGGGCGCAGAAGTCACGGTATTTACCCGTTCCGACGCCAAGGTAGAGGAAGCCAAGCGAAACGGTGCTGACCACGTGGTGGTGTCCAGCGACCCGGCGCAAATGGAGGCCGTGGCAGAAACCTACGACTTCATGCTGGATACCGTGCCGGTACAGCATGACCTCAACCCCTATCTGGCCGCGCTCAAGTACAACGGGACGCATATCATCGTCGGGCTGCTGGAGCCCATCGAGCCGACCATCGAAGCGTTCAATCTGGTCTTCAAACGCCGCGTGGTGGCTGGTTCACTGATCGGCGGGATTGCCGAAACGGAAGAGCTTTTGCAGCTGTGTGCCGACCAGAACATCACCTGTGATATCGAAATGCTGGATATCAACGACATCAACGAAGGTTTCGAGCGCATGGAAAAAGGTGACGTGCGTTACCGCTTCGTGATCGATATGGCCACGTTGAAAAACACACCCGCTTAAGTGGCCTTCGCTGGATACAGCCCGCTCCTGTTGGAGTGGGCTTTTTTGTTTATCGCATAGATGAAAATGGTTGATACATAAGTCGTAGAGGTGCCGTTTTTTCACGTGGATTGTTTTACTCTGCGCTTGAGCAGCGCCATAACAAATAAGCACAAGGGAACTCACTCATGAAGCATCTCTCGATAAAATGGAGCCTGACGGCTGCCCTCGCGGTGCTGGTGGTGATGATTGGCCTGATCAGTGGGCTGGGTTTTTACGCCAATACCAACAGCGGCCAGGCACTTGCCGAAATCAACAATACCAACGTCAGGCTGGTCAATCTGGCCAACCGAATGCAGGTCAACGCGTTACGTGCGCAGACCTTTCTCGACCGTTCGGCCAGCTTCAGCACCATGGGCAACCCTGAAAGAGGCCAGGAAAGCCTGGAGCAGGCGGCCGAAGCAACGTTGGCGGCCCAGCGCTATTTTGAAGAATTCTCTGCCGTTGCCGTGGACCCAGCAAGCGAGCTGGCCCGCCACAGTGAAGCGGTGAGCGAAGCCTACCAGGCCTTTGTAGTGGAAGGGCTGGAGCCCTTATTGAATGCGCCGCCGTTCCAAATCCAGCGCCGCCAGGTCGCACTTGGCGAGCAGAGTGCGGCGCTGGACAGCGCCATGGGTAACTTTGTGGCCTATACCGAGTCGCGTGGTCAGCAGGTGATGCAGCAGGTGGAGCGCGTAGCGACCTGGGTCGGTGCCATTGCCATTGGCCTGCTGCTGTTCTCACTGGTAGCGGCGCTGGTCATTCGTATTGCCATGGTGCGAGGGGTGGTCACTCCGTTGCGCCAGGCGCTCGACCACTTTGCGCGTATTGCCGATGGCGACCTGACCGGCCGCATCGAAGACCGCGGTCGTAACGAGATCGGTCAGCTGTTCATTGGGCTAGCCGCCATGCAGGAAAAACTCAAGACGCTGGTCCTCTCCCTGCGCAGCAGCAGTGAACACGTTTACAGCGGGGCCAGCGAGATTTCCACGGGCAGCCAGGATCTCTCCTCGCGTACCGAGCAGCAGGCCGCTGCGCTTCAGCAAACCGCGTCCAGCATGGAGCAGATGGCGACCACGGTGGGCACCAACGCAGATATCGCCCAGCAGGCCGACCAGCTCTCCGTGGCAGCCTCGCAATCGGCCGAACGCAGCGGTGAGGAGGTCGAGCGGACCGTGCAGCTGATGCGCGAGATTGCCGCCAGTGCCGACAGGGTGAACGATATCATTGGCGTGATCGACTCGATTGCCTTCCAGACCAATATCCTGGCGCTGAATGCCTCTGTGGAGGCGGCCCGAGCCGGTGAGCAGGGACGCGGCTTTGCCGTGGTGGCCAGTGAGGTGCGTTCTCTCGCCACCCGCAGTGCTGAGTCGGCCAAGGAGATTCGCGGCCTCATCGAGCAAACCACGACGCAAATCACCAGCGGTGCCAGTCAGGCCGAACGTAGCGGGCAAACCATCCATCAGACGGTGGACGCTATTCGTCGGGTCACCACGCTGGTGGGTGAAATTTCCACGGCAACCCGTGAACAGAGCGGAGGGATCGAGCAGATCAATGCGGCGTTGACTGAAATGGATTCGGTGACCCAGCAGAACGCGGCGCTCGTGCAGGAAACCAGCGCGGCGGCCACGGCCCTGGAGGGTCAGGCCAGCGGCCTGGCAGAATTGATCTCCACCTTCCGGCTGGCCGCTGGCGAGCAGCTGTCGCCTGCGCCACAGGCGCCAGCGCCCTCCCTGACTCGGCAAGCGGCAGGGCAGGCGCCTACGGCCAAATCTATCCAGTCACAGCAGGACGAGTGGGACGAGTTCTAAAAAGGAAGGTCATAGAACGCCCCCTGAGCGCACGACGTGCTCAGGGGGCGTTGTTCATTCAGGCGTGAGCCACCACGCGCAGGCGCACGTAATCGGCGGTCCAGTTGCCGTGCCCATCGCTCAGACTGTGCGACAGCAGGTTGACGGTATGATCGAACACGGCGTCTCTCAGGTCATCATCCAGACCGTGAAAGAACGGGCTGGCAAAGGTGTCCAGCCAGTTGGCCATGCCTTTGGGCAGTGGCGTAGGGCGCGGGATGAGTTCGATGTTGTCGATTCGGAACCCCACGGTTTGCAGCAGGTTGGCGTACTCCTCTGCCGTCGGGAAATACCAGGGGTGACGCCCTTTGGAGCTGATCCCACGGAACTGCAGCGAGGCAATCAGCGCGGTGCAAATGGCCGCCACGTTACCGTGTCCACCAAACTCGGCCACGAAGCGCCCCCCGGGCTTGAGGGCCCGCTTGACGCCGGCCAGCACGGCCTGAGGGTCGAGCATCCAGTGCAGGGCGGCATTGCTGAAAACCGCATCGAACTCGTGGTCGAAAGGCAGCTGGTGACCATCGACTACCCTGGCCGTTACGCCGCGCTGCTGCGCTGCTTCGACCATTTCCGCCGACGCATCGACGCCCAGCACGGTCGCGCCCAGCTGCATGATGCGCTCGCTCAATACGCCATCACCGCAGCCCAGGTCCAGAATGCGCTCACCCGGCTGAGGAGAGAGCAGTTTGAGCACCTCGTGGCCCAGCTTGGGCACGAAAGGTGCGTTTTCCGCGTACTGGCTAGCATCCCATGCTTGCCCAGGCGGTGTATGTGAGGCGTTTGTCATGGCGGCATCCTGGCTTCGTTATTCAGTGGTACGATTATTCAGAGTGAAACACTGTATTAGAATAACGCTTCTTACAGTATAGCCATCCGCTGGATAAGCCCCAGGCAGTGCGTACATTTTTCACGCTAACCCTGCCCATCATTCGGGCAGGGCGAAGGCCATGACGCTATCGCCCAGCGTGGTTTCCGATTGGAAAGAGCCGCCTGCGGCGATCACCACATACTGGCGTCCCTGGTGCACGTAGGTCATGGGGTTGGCCTGCCCGCCTGCAGGCAGGCGCTGTTCCCATATCAGCTCGCCGGTCGCGCTGTCGAAGCCGCGCAGGTAATCGTCCATGGCGGCCCCAATGAAGGTCATGCCCCCTTGGGTGGCCAACGGGCCCCCGCTAGTGGGGGCACCCACCGTCATCTTGAGGCGCGAGGGAATGCCCAGCGGCCCCTGGTCCATGCTGGTGCCCAGCGGGCGTGACCAGACGATCTCGCCGCTGTTCAGGTCGGTGGCGCTCAGAAAGCCCCAGGGTGGCGCCGTACACGGCATGTCCAGCGGAGAGAGCCAGGCACCGCGCTCCGCCGCCACCGGTGCGCCCAGCATGGGCTGGGCCTGCTGGTCGATGTAGCTGGCATCCTGAGCACCAATGGGGGCAATGTTATCCATGGTATCGGCTTCTTCACGGGGGTAGAGCACCACCTGCGAGGGCATGCGGTTGTTGTTCACGATCATTAGTTGGCGCGTGGGGTCGAATGAGGCGCTGCCCCAGTTGATGCCGCCCAGGATGCCAGGAAACTGCAGCATGCCGCCCTCCTCCAGGGTGGGAGGGGTAAACATGCCCTCGTAGCGCATGCGCTGAAACTCGATGCGGCAGTAGAGGTGGTCCAGGGGCGTCGTGCCCCAGGTATGCGCCCCGGTCAAGCGTTCGACTTCCTGCCCTGGCAGTGAGCCAAAGTTGGGCATGTCTGGTGAAAAAGGCTGTACCGGCGAGGTCCAATCTCCTTCGATGGCTCCCTGGGGCACGGCGCGCTCCTCGATGCTACGCAGGGGTTCACCGGTTTCACGGTCGAAGACGAACACCTGCCCATATTTGGTGGCTTGTACCACGGCGGCTCTGGGGCCTTCCTCGGTGGGGAAGTCGATCAGCGCTGGTTGCGCCCCCAGGTCGTAATCCCATAAATCATGTATCACGGTGGTGAATTTCCAGGCGACGTCGCCGGAGTCGGCTTCCACGGCGACCAGCGATGCAGTGAAGGCATCCTCCTCGGGCGAGCGGTCGCCGCCATATTGGTCATTGGTAGGGTTGCCGGTGGGCAGGTAGACCAGCCCCAGGGCTTCATCCGCGGTGATGGCCGCCCACACGTTGGGGGTGCCGCGCGGGTACACTTCACCGGGTTCGGGCTGTTGATCGGGAGTCGTCCAGACCGCGTCCCAGGTCCACTGCCACTCGCCCGTCAGGGCATGGTAGGACCTAACGGCGCCGGAAGGGCCGTCCCGGCGCTGATTGTCGGTCACCTGATGCCCTACGATCACACTGTCGTTGACCACGGTAGGGCCCGACGTATTGGAGAGATAGCCCGGTGCCTGCGGGTCCATGAACTCATACAGGTCCACGGTTCCCTGCTGGCCGAAATCGGTGCACTGAGAGCCATCATCGGCATTCAGGGCCATCAGGCGTCCATCCATGGTGCCCATCAGCAGACGGCGCGGGCACTGGGTCGTGGGGTCGTCGGTTTCATGGTATGCCAGCGAGCGGCAGGCGGCAGAAAAGACATGCTCCAGCGCATCGCGGTCGACCTGTGGGTCGAAATGCCACTGTTGTTCGCCGTTGCCGGGGTCCAGTGCAAACACCTGGTTGCTCTGGGTACAAACATAGACGCTGTTGCCCACTTTCAGCGGTGTATTCTGAAAGGCATAAGGTGTCGCGTCACTATGGGGAGTATCGCCGGTATTGAAGGTCCAGGCCTCGCTGAGCCGTGCCGCGTTGTCTGGCGTGATCTGGCTTGCCTCGGAAAACCGCCGAGCCGAAGCATCGCCGCCATAGGCCGGCCAGTCCATGGAGGTCTGTTCGGTCATGGCAGGCGGGGAGGCGCCTTCAGCCAGGCGTGCCTGCGCCGGGGAGTCGATATCCACATGACGATCCTGCAACAGCCACAGAAGTGCCAGGCCCGGCAGCGCCAGGGCGATCACTCCCGGCAGGCGTGCCCCCCAGCCAGGCCGGTGGCCGCGGTGTCGGTACAGCGCGGGCAACAGCAGCAGTGCTACCACCAGCAAACCCCACAGCACCCCCATGCGCGCCAGTAAGTCCACCTGCCAAATCGGCAGCCAGCCTTTCTGGTCGATTTCCCATAGCGACCAAGCCAGGGTCGCCAGCACCGTCGCGGCGTAGAGCCAAACGCCCGTGGGGGAGCGGCGCCATATCAGTACGGCGGCGCTCAGGATGGCAAGGCCCGCCAGCAGGAAATACCACGAGCCCCCGAGCAGAACCAGATATCCCCCTCCCACGATCATGGGCAGGCTCAGTAGCAGGAGTACGCCTGCCAGGGCGAGCATGGCCCAGACGGCCGGTCCTTTTCGATAGGTAGCGTCCATGTCTTTTCCTGTGGTGATGTGTCGGGTATTGCCTGTGTGGCGACGATACTGAATTAACCTTAGAAGAGTGAGCAGGGCTTGGCAAGTGGCAGAGGGTTGTTTAACCCATGTGGCCTGGTGAAGCTGCATTTGCCTGCCAGCGAGCCTCGCGGGTTGCCGCAAGCAGGCAAGAATGCGTTACGATTCAAGTCTTCCAATGAAGCACGCCCCCTACTATTTCGTGATCAGTGAGGCACCATGAACGACGTTATCAAGCTCTTGCAGTCCCACCGTTCCATTCGTAAATTCACCGATCAGGAGATCCCTCGTGGGCTGCTCCTGGAGCTGATCAAGGCCGGGCAGGCGGCGGCGACCTCCAGCCATGTGCAGGCTTACAGCGTGATTCACGTGAAAGACGCAGCCAACCGGGAGCAGCTGGCCGAACTGTCCGGTGGCCAGGGCTATGTGGCCAGCAGTGCGGTGTTTCTGGTGTTCTGCGCCGACATGAAGCGTCCTACCGAAGCCTCGGCGCGCACCGGCGCCAACGTAGAGCGCGGCATGACCGAGCAACTGCTGGTGGCCACCGTGGACACGGCCCTGATGGCCCAAAACGTGGCCGTGGCGGCCGAGTCCGAAGGGCTGGGTATCTGCTACATCGGCGGGATTCGCAACAACCCCGAAGCCGTCAGCGAGCTGCTCAAACTGCCGCCCCATGTCTACCCGGTATTTGGCATGTGCCTGGGTTACCCGGACCATCAGCCGGAGGTCAAACCCAGACTGCCCGTGGAGGCGATTCTGAAAGAGGACTACTACACTGAAGACAGTGATCAGGTCGTGGCCTTCGATGACACCATGCGGGCCTACTACCAATCACGCAGTAGCGGCAATAAAAATAGCGACTGGTCGCACAACCTCACCCCTCTGTTCGACAACAAGCTGCGCCCCCATATGCGTGACTTTCTAGTGAAGCGTGGCTTTACCATGAAATAAGGAGCCCCTCATGTCCCTACAGCGTGCCTACCTTCTGTTCGCCGGGCTTTACAGCCTGCTGCCTGTCATGGGCATCGTGGCCATTCTCTTCGGGGGTGGGACACCGCTGGCGCTGGTGCACCTCTCCTTTGGGGTGTTGGGCGTCGTGGGGCTGTGGGGGTACATGCTCAACCGAGGCGTCATGAATCAGCGCATGTGGCGTCCGCTGGCGCTGGTGTTTGCCGTGGGAAGCCTGGTGCAGATGGGGATCGTACTGAGTGTGCCGGTGGCGGGGGTAGAGTTGACCTGGATGCTCATCAGCAGCATTTTTGCCCTCATTCTGGCCGTGATGCTCTATCACTACGGCAATCGAGACCAGCCGCTGTGGGCCAGTGAAGAAGAGCGAGCCGCTGCGATGAAGCTGGCACAGCTGCTGGAGCAGCAATCCAACGTCACGGCGTATCACCGTGAGCCCGGCCATGAGAACAGTGTCCGCGTCTCCAAAGTGGGCAATGCCTATCATGCCAGCGTTACCCGCCGCACCCCTAAGGGGCAGGAGACGTTCGAGCAGCGCTTTCGCCATCCTGAAACCCTACTGTTCTTTGCCGAAAAGTTCGCCAGCGTCGCGCCGCAGGCGTTTACCGGCCAGGAGGAGCGAGGCTCACAGCTGGCGTGATCACCATCACGCTTGCAGCAGCGGGCTCTTTGCCAACTGGCTCGCCAGTTGGCCCTTGATGAACTGGTAGAGAGGCGTAATGCGCTTCGGCAAATTCGGGGTTTGCTTCGTTGAACCAGGTGCTGGTATCCAGCGCCTTCAGCTCGGCCAGCGTGTTCATTCAGCACTCTCCACGAACAAGATGGCAATTAAAGGTATGCTGGTAGGAAAATACGCTCAATGTGGAGAACATGCTGGCCAACAGCTCTACCTCAGCTACGCCTGCGGTACGGCCAGTGCCAATCATGCCTGCCTGGCTCGGGCCACCCTGGGCGATGGGCGTTTGGAGCAGGTAGAAGAGATTTTTCGGGTTCACCCCGCCAAGCGTGGCGATGCCCACTATGGGGGCGCCTGGCATGGCTGCCGGATGACACGCTGATCCTCACTCTGGGCGATGGTTTCGATAGCCGTGAAGATGCCCAGCGGGTGAGTAGCCATATCGGCAGCATCGTGCGCCTGAACGCCGATGGCAGCGTGCCCGGCGACAACCAAGGTAACTCCGCGACCCCGACGGCAACAAGCTTGCCTTCGTGGTGTATCCACACCGAGTAGGGCTTTAAGCCCCCAACTCCCTGCGCAACCAGCTCGCCAGGGCTTCGCTGCGGCGGGCGTTGGTGTGTTTGGGTAGCCACAGGCAGAGCCTGGCCGGGGTTTCGATATAGCCCCAGGGGGCGACCAGCCGACCGCTTCTCAGGTCGTCTTCCACCAGTAGCCTGGGGGCAATGGCGACCCCGAGCCCTGCCACGGCGGCTTCCATCAGGTAGTAGAGGTGTGCAAACCCTTGGCCCTGCTGCAGGGCTGCTTTCAATGCGGCGGGTTCCAGGCCTTGGGCGGCAGCCCACTGCGGCCACGCCTGTGGGCGTGATGCGGTATAGAGCAGCTTGCTGCCAAACAACGATGAGGGGTCTTCCACGTTGCAGGCCTCGGCCAGCCGGGGGCTGGCTACGGCGCAAATTTCCTCGGCTATCAGAGGAATGCGTTCGCCTTCCTCGGGCCAGGGTGGTTCGAAGAAGGCCAGCGTGGCGCTGGTCTCGGGCTTGCCCGGTTGTTCGGCATCGCTCACCACCACTTGCAGCTTCAGTTCGGGCAGCGCCTGGTTCAAGCGGTCCAGGCGGGGGATCAGCCAGCGGGCCAGCAGGCTGCCGGGGCAGGCCAGCGTAAAGGGCGCCTCTTCCACCTCATGCTTGAGCAACGTGCAACTATCCCTGAGTTTGGCGAAGGCCTCCCCGACGCCACTTTGCAACTGCTCACCGTGGTGGGTCAGCACCAGCCCGCGCCCGGCTTTCGTGAACAGCGCCACGCCAAAATGCTCATCCAGACTCTTGAGCTGTCGGCTTACCGCGCCGTGGGTCACGCTCAGCTCGTCAGCGGCCGCAGTGACACTGCCCAGCCGAGCAGTGGCTTCAAAGGCTCGCAAAGCGCTCAGCGGGGGCAGGCTGTGTTGCATGGGGTCTCCTGAAAAAGTTGCGAAAAAATCACAGGTGCTTGCCATCTTATCGATTTTTCTTCCGACCTGCCTGCGCTAACGTCGACACATTGCAAAAACGCCCCGAATCGCAGAGGTCGAGATGAACCAACCGTTAAACCTACCCGATGCCAACGGCATGTTTGGCAGCTTTGGTGGCCGCTTTGTGGCCGAAACCCTGATGCCGCTGATTCTCGAGCTTCAGGATGAGTACACCACGGCCAAAAACGACCCCGAATTCCAGCGCCAGCTCGCCTATTTTCAAGGCGACTACGTGGGGCGCCCCAATCCGCTCTACTTTGCCGAGCGCCTCACCGAGCACTTCGGCGGTGCCAGCATTTACCTCAAGCGTGAAGAGCTGAATCACACCGGCGCGCACAAGATCAACAACTGCATTGGCCAGGTACTGCTGGCCAAGCAGATGGGCAAGAAGCGCATCATCGCGGAAACCGGCGCAGGCATGCACGGCGTGGCCACCGCCACCGTGGCGGCCCGTTTTGGGTTGCCCTGCGTGATCTACATGGGCGCCACCGATATCGAGCGCCAGCAGCCCAACGTGTTCCGCATGAAGCTGCTGGGCGCGGAGATCGTGCCGGTCACTTCCGGTACCGGCACGCTCAAGGATGCCATGAACGAAGCGCTGCGCGACTGGGTCACCAACGTAGACGACACTTTCTACATCATCGGCACCGTGGCAGGCCCGCACCCGTACCCGGCCATGGTGCGCGATTTTCAGGCGGTGATTGGCCATGAAACCCGCGCCCAGATGCTCGAAAAGCAGGGCCGCCTGCCGGATTCACTGATTGCCTGTGTGGGCGGCGGCTCCAACGCCATGGGCTTGTTCTATCCGTTCATCAACGATGACAGCGTGCACATGGTCGGTGTGGAAGCGGGCGGTAAAGGCGTCAAGAGCGGCCTGCACGCTGCCAGCCTCAACGGCGGCACCCCCGGCGTATTGCACGGTAACCGTACCTACCTGCTGCAAAACGAAGATGGCCAGATTACCGACGCCCACTCCATTTCCGCAGGGCTCGACTACCCCGGCATTGGCCCCGAACACGCCTGGCTGCACGAGCAGGGGCGGGTCGAGTACGTCTCTGCCACCGATGACGAAGCGCTGGAAGCGTTCCAGATCTGCTGCCGCCAGGAGGGCATCATCCCCGCCCTGGAAACCGCCCACGCCCTGGCAGAAGTCGCCAAGCGTGCGCCGACACTGCCCCGCGAGCACCTGATGGTGGTCAACCTCAGCGGACGTGGTGACAAGGACATGAACAGCGTGGCCCAGCATCTGGGCGACCGCTTCGGCATGAAACACTCATGAGCGCGATACAGGAGACTCTCATGCAACCTACCTTGCAACGTACTTCTCGGCTCGACAGCTGCTTTGCCGCGCTCAAACAGCAAAACCGCCCAGCGCTGGTCAGCTACCTCACTGCGGGCGACCCGGACCCCGAGACCTCCCGCCGCCTGCTGCACGGGCTGCCGGATGCCGGTGTGGATATCATCGAACTCGGCATGCCGTTCAGCGACCCCATGGCCGATGGTCCCGCCATTCAAAAGGCTGCCCTGCGCGCCCTGGAAAAGGGCCAGACCCAGGCCAAAACGCTGGCAATGGTGCGCCAGTTCCGTGAGCAAAACAGCACCACGCCCATCGTGCTGATGGGCTACTACAACCCGATTTACTGCTACGGCGTCGAGCGTTTTCTCAGTGATGCCGCCCAGGCAGGGGTAGACGGGCTGATCGTGGTGGACCTGCCCCCCGAGCACGACGAAGAGCTGTGCCAGCCCGCCGCCCAGCACGGCATCGATTTCATTCGCCTGGCCACGCCCACCACCGATGCCAAGCGGCTACCCAAAGTGCTGGCCAACGCTTCCGGGTTCATCTACTACGTTTCCGTGGCGGGCGTGACCGGCGGCAGTGCCCCCACACCCGAGCGGCTGGAAGGCGCCGTGAACCAGCTGCGCGAACACACGCCGCTACCCATTGCCGTGGGCTTCGGCATTCGCACCGCCGAACAGGCCGCCACCATTGGCCGCTTCAGCGACGCCGTGGTAGTAGGCTCTGCCCTGGTAGATTGCATCGAACACGCCAGCAGCGGTGAAGAAGCCATCGCCCAGGTACATGGGCTGGTGAAAGCGCTGTCGGCCAGTGTGAGAGGGTGTCGAGAACCCCAGCAGGAGCGCGCGGGTATGCCAGCCTGAGGGTAAGCACCATCACACCACAGAGCGGGCCATGGCCCGCTCTGTTTTTATAGCGTTATGAAGGCTTGAGGAGAGAAAGTCAGACGGGGAAGCCGTGATGGCTGCCGTCGGGTAGCTCAATATCCACTCGGACACGGCCTCCCAGCGCCTCGACGTAGCGTTTTAGAGAGCTAAGGCGCATGTCCTGGCCTACTTTCTCAAGGCCTGCAATCGTGGGTTGTGTAACACCCATGGCACCGGCGATGTCTGCCTGGGTTTTTTCTGCCAGCTGGCGAATTTCGGCAAGCCTAATGTCCAGCAACATATCACCTGCTTTCGCCTTGGCCGCTGCTACTACTTCCGGTTTTTCCTGCGCCAGCAAGTCTTCTAATTTTCTTGCCATGATGCTCACCTCACTTCAGCGTTTCCAGATGCGCCGCATATTCACGGTCCGCTACTGGTATCATTTCGTCGTAAAACCGCTTGTCATTCCCGCCTTTGTCACCAGCACATAAAATGATGCCTGCGCGAGTAGGGTCAAAAGCAAAAAAAGCTCTGAGGGGGCGACCACGGCTCTGAATCCGTAACTCTTTCATGTTGGTAAATTGCGAGCCTTTGACCGTATCCGCATGAGGGCGAGATAGCATGGGGCCTCGTTCCTGAAGTAGTAGAACCGAGGCCAGTACATTCTCACGGTCAGCATCGTCGAGTGAGAAAAACCACTCTTCAAAAATTGACGTTTGTTCTATCGCCCACATAGCCCCTCCCTAGTATAGCTTTTAATCTATATAGGAAATGGCCTATTTTCAAGGGGCTCATCTAAAAAAGAGGGTACGAAACGGTGGGTACGGAAGCTCCATTCTTCACTTGTCGGTGTCTTGAGAAAACAGGCATCATCCACGTTTGAGGGTGGCGGGATAACGTCACGTGTATTCAAACAGAGGAAAACCATGGGCAAGCTCTTTTCGTTGCTGGTACTGCTGGGACTCGGCTATGCGGGTATCTATTTCTATTACGGCGTGGTGATCGAAGGGGAGGTCGAGCAGCAGCTGGCATCCCGTGGCCTGACCTCGGTCAGCGTGGATAACGTCGAGTATGGCCTGCTGGCGCCGGTCAGCAACAGCGCCAATATCGCCGTGACCGTGGGGTATCGTGGTTCCCAGGCGGCGGTCAACGTGCGCGTGCAAGGCCATCCGCTGTGGTCCGATGAGGTCACGGTACAGCTGGATGGCCTGCAAGCCCTGCGTTTGGGGATCAGCTTCGGGCAGTAACCACGAGCCAAACGTGTTCATGGCCAATCGATACCGCTACGGCTACCAGTAGCCCCGCCATGACCCAGTTGAACCCTTTGATCAGCATGGGCTGCCTGACACGCTGGCCAAGCAGGCTGCCTATCACCACATAGCTGCCGGGGGCACCTGCCGCCAGTGCGGCCAGCCCCAGTGCCCAGATAAACAGGCTCATGCCCTGAATACCCTCGGCAGGAAACTGCAGCGTCGCGATGGGCAGTGTCGCGACCATGGCTTTGGGGTTGAGTAACTGCATCATCAGGCCATCACGAAAACTGAGCATGCGTGGTGCCGGGGCGTGGGTATTCAGGGTGGCATTGGCGCGGGCCACCTTGTAGGCCAGATACAGGATATAAGCGCAGCCGAGCGCGCTGAGCAGCACCAGGGAGTCTTGAGATATCCAGGCGGCTCCCGCCCACCCCAACACCAGCAAGTACAGCAGCATGGCCAGCCCCACGCCCAGGCAAAACCCCAGCGAGGTTTTACCCTGCCCGTTGATACCGACATTCAACCCCAACAGATTCACAGGCCCAGGCGTGTACATGACGCCCAGGGCATAGGCGACGATTGCTAACATGAGAAAACCTCTAGGTGGACGTGATGCTTAACGCGTGATGTCGCGTTGGTACTGGAAAGGGGTCATGCCGTAGATGCGTTTGAAACGGCGGTTGAAGTGGCTCAAATCCGCAAAGCCGAAACGCAGCGCTATCTCGGTGAGTGGCGCGCCCTGGTCGAGCGCGGAGCGGGCGGCGTTCACGCGGCAATTGATCACGTATTGATGAGGGGGCATGCCGAACTGTTGGCGAAATAGCCTCAAAAAGTGGTACTTCGACAAATGCGCGGCCTGGCTGATGTCGTCCAGCGAGATATCTGCCTCAAGATGCTCATGAATATACGTTTTGGCGTGGCCCAACAGCGTGTCTGGGCGGCTGGTGCGTTGGCCAGTCACCATGTGCCCGCCAAGCTGAACCATGCGCTCGATCACGCGATACAGTGCGTTTTCCTGGTCGATGCAGCTGCCCGCTTGATGCGTGGTCAGGCGTGCGACTTCCTGTATCGCCTGGCGCAGCAGCGGGTCGTGAATCAGCGTACTCCGGGAGCGAAACGGTGACGTTTGTGGGCGGCCAAGCAGCTCCTCGAACAGCGGCAACGCTTGGTTGGGATGCACGTATACCATCACGTAGCCCAAAGCCTGCTCACCGCCAGCGTGGCCGTCGTGAACCTCTTCAGGGTTGAACAGAATCACGTTGCCCGGTGGGCTACGATGAAACTGCCCGCCGCTGAAGAAATCCTGTCGCCCCGCCAGCGTCACCCCAAAGGCGTACTCCTCGTGGGCATGACGGTCATAGCTAAAATCCTCGATGGCCGCTTTCAAGACGGTCAGTGACGGCACATGATGATTTTTGAAAAACTCGAACTGGCTGCTGCCCATGCCAACCTCCTTGATCGCATTCGGCCCATGGCGGGCTTACCCTGACCCGTTTCAGGATATGACGCGGGCGCCAGCGTGGCTTGTACATAATTGCTCAACGGCGGTGTCAGTGTATATTCACTAGACGGTACACAGTGGGCGGCATTCGCAAAACGCTGGCAAACGAGGAGGGCGCATGGCAAACCCCAACGTGGTGGTGATTACCGGCGGGAGTCGAGGCATTGGTGCCGAGACGGCCCGGTTGTTCGCCCGGCATGGCTACGATGTCTGCCTCAACTATGTCGAAAACGACGCAGCCGCCGAGCGTGTGCGCAGTGACATCCTCGCTCTGGGCGTGCGCTGCCTGGCCGTGAAGGCGGATGTCTCGAAAGCCGATGAGGTGGCGAACCTGTTTCGCCAGGTCGATCAGGAACTCGGCACGTTGACGGTGCTGGTCAACAACGCCGCCATTCTCAACACCCAGGCGCGGCTGGTGGATATCTCGCCGGAGCGTTTTGGCAACGTGCTGCACAAGAACGTCATGAGCTGCTTTCTCTGCTGCAAGGAGGCCGTGCAGCGCATGTCTACCCGCCAGGGCGGCGCGGGCGGCAGTATCGTCAATGTTTCCTCCATGGCCGCCAAGAGCGGCTCGCCCAACGAGTACGTGGATTACGCCGCCTCGAAAGGGGCCGTGGATACCTTGACTCGGGGGTTGGAGCTGGAAGTCGCGGCCGAAGGCATCCGCGTGAATGCAGTGCGCCCCGGCCTCATCTACACCGAGATGCACGCACTCGGCGGCGAGCCTGCCCGCGTAGACCGCTTGAAGTCTCGCATCCCCCTGCAACGGGGTGGCCAGCCTTCCGAAGTGGCAGAAGCCATTGTCTGGCTGGCCAGTGACAAGTCATCCTTTGCCACCGGCACTTTACTGGATCTGGCGGGCGGCCTGTAACGCCCTGACCAGCCCCCCCCTTGGCTGCCCAGGCAGCGCCCAAAAAAGGACACCCCATGTTTACCGGCCTGAGTGCGTTTCCGCTGACCCCCATGAACGAGCAGGGCATCAACGAGCAGGAGTTCATCCAGCTAGTGGCCCGGCTGGCCCACGCGAAGGTGGATTCCATCGGCGTGCTGGGCTCTACCGGCAGCTACGCCTACTTGAGCGTGGAGGAGCGGGCCCGAGTGGCCAGGCTGAGCGTGGAAAACGCCGCTGAGGTGCCGGTGGTGGTGGGCATTGGCGCGCTGCGCACTCGGGATGTACTGGCCAACGCCGAACATGCCCAGCAGGCCGGGGCGAGCGGCCTGTTGCTGGCGCCGGTGTCTTACCAGAAGCTCACCGACGACGACGTGTACAACCTGTTCAGTACCGTCAGCCGCGCCATCAGCGTGCCGCTGTGCGTGTACGACAACCCCGGCACCACCCACTTCACCTTCAGCGATGAGCTGCACGGGCGCATTGCCGCGCTGCCCCAGGTGCGCTCCATCAAGATTCCACCGGTGCCCAACGATCTGCACGACGCCAGTGCTCGGGTGGCGCGGCTGCGGGCGCTGATTCCCGAGGACGTGACCATCGGCATCAGCGGCGACCCTGCCGCCGCCACGGGCCTGCTGGCCGGCTGCGAGGCATGGTATTCGGTATTCGGTGGGCTCTATCCGGAACACGCGCTGGCGCTGACCCGCGCCGCTCAAGCGGGAGATGCCGAACAGACCCTGGCCCACTCCAACGCGCTGGCAGCGCTATGGGCGCTTTACCATGAACATGGCGGCAGCCTGCGGGTGGCCGCGACCATGGCCGAACTCACTGGCCGCGTGAGCGCACCCTGCCTGCCCCAGCCACTGAATACCCTGCAAGGGCAGGCACGCCAGCAGGTGAAGGCGGTGATCGAGGCGCTGGGGCTTGGCTAAGCCGAACACCAAGCGGCGGGCATGGCAGGTTATCCAACTAAGCGCGTATCTTGTTTGGGCATAAAACGGCTCAATAGAAATGCTTTTGGTGTTCCCTAAAGTAAATTATTACATAGTCGTTTTTTAGGTGGCGCGACTCGCATGAGTTAACGGTCACCCCCTATCAGTTGGTAGCGAGCTAACTAAAATGGTGTTTAGTAGGGAAGCGTTTCCAAGACGAGAGGGTCAAGTTAATTAAAATTTTTCATCTCGTTGAGGGCGTTTTTAAGCATCTGTTATTTATGGTTTTGATGATTTTTTACGTTTCTGTCGATGGTTTTTGTAAGACATCTGCCATTGGTTTTGTAAGATATTTGCTATCTGTTGCGTAAGACATCGCCCCGTAGCCTCGTAAGAAATTGCCTACTCCGGCAAGTGTCCGATGCCCCACCAATGGATAACTGAAACCTGAATCCGTGAAGCCGGCGCCGACACTTTCCCTATCACCGCCAGCGAGCACTTTTTGATCATTCGCCCCGTGCAA